>NZ_JAIUKB010000003.1:0-42695 GCF_020176785.1 Saccharopolyspora sp. 6V
GGCGCCCCGGCCCGGGGGCACGCCCCCTACCCCCACTCGGGCCGGCCCCCCCGGCACGCCGCGGGCGCCGCGGCGCACAACCGCCCCGGCGCCCCCCCGGGGCCCCCCCCCCCGGGGCCGGGCTGGCGCGGCGGCGTGCGCCGCACCGGGGAGGCGCGGCGCACCGACGTCGAGCTGCCGCACTTCCCGGGCCGGGTCACCGTGCTCACCCAGCTCAGCACCGAGGACGAGCGCCTCGCCGCCGAGCTGGGCCTGGAGCGCGGCGACTGGCGCACCGTGCTGTGCGGCGAGCACGTGCCCGCCGTGTTCGACCGGGTGCGCGGGACGGACCGGGCCACCGCGATCGCCGACCTGCGCCGGGCGAGCCTGCTCGACCTGGCCGGGCGCTCCCGCTTCGTGACGATGACCGTCCGCGCGGACGGGGAACGCGGTGGTGCGCCCGAGTCCCGCACCGCCGTGCTGCACGGGGCGGGCAACGCCGAGCTCAGCGGGGAAGTGGCGGCCGCCGCCGTCGCCGCGGTGCTCGCCGGGACCGTCCCGGCCGGGCGGCACTACGCCGCGGACGTGCTCGACGCGCGCGCGGTGGTCGCCGAGCTGTCCGCCCGGGTGACCTGGCCCGCGGACGACGACGAGGAAGGTGTGCTGTGAACGTGCCCCTGGACGCGCTGCGGCGCGTCGAGCGGACCAGCCTGGCCGCGATGCTGCGGGTGCTGCGGGACGCGGTGGGTGCCCAGCCCGCGAGCGAAACCCAGCCCGTCACCGAAGCCCAGCTCCGCCGCGCGCTGCGCGTCGCACCCCGCCACGAGTGGCTGCTGCGGCGCTGGCTCGTCGCGCTCGGCGAGGAAGGGTTGCTCACCGCCGAGCAGGACCACTACCGGCTCGCCGAACCGTCCGGGATGGACGTCGACGGGCTCGCCGCCGACTACCGGGAACTCGGTTTCCCCGACGGCATGGCGCGGTTCCACCGCGCCGCGCTGGACCGGCTCCCGGAACTGCTGCGCGACGAGGTGCGCGCGCAGGACCTGCTGTTCGACGGGGACGACGTGCTGGACGCGCTCACTGCCTACCAGCGCAACGCGTTCACCGACCACCTCAACGAGACCTGCGCCGCGCTCGTGGTCGCCGCCGCCTCCCGGCGCGCCCCGCTGCGCGTGGTGGAGCTCGGCGCCGGAGGCGGCGGGACCACCGAGGCCGTGCTGCGCGCGGTGCGGGCGGCCGGGGCGCCGGTCGAGCACCGGTTCACCGACGTCTCCCGGCTGTTCGCGCCCGTCGCGCAGCGGCTCGGGCTGGCGGCGGAACTGCTCGACGTGGACGCCGACTTCGCCGCGCAGGGCTTCGCGGCGGGCAGCGCCGACCTGGTGCTGGCCGGCAACGTGCTGCACAACGCCCGCCACCTCGGCGAGACCCTGGCGCGCGTCCGCGCACTGCTGGCGCCCGGCGGGGAGCTCGTCTGCACCGAGTCGGTGCGGGACAACCGCGCGATGCTCACCTCCATGCAGTTCCTGCTGTCCGCGGAGGACGGCCGGGATCGGCACACCGACCGGCGCGCCGCGAGCGGCGAGGTGTTCCTGGACGACGCCGGGTGGCGTGCCGAACTGCGCGCCGCCGGGTTCGAGCTGCGGGCCGTGCACCCGGAACCCGGGTCGCCGTGGGCGGCCGCCGGGCAGCTGCTGTTCCACGCGGTGCGCCCCGGCGCGGCGGACGTCGCCGACGTGCTGGCCGAGCTCGGCGACCGCGTCGTGCTGGAGACCGGCACCGCGACCCGGACCGCCGCGCGGCTGCGGGCGGCGCTGGGCGGGGAACCGGAAGCGGACGAGCGGGTGCGCGGCCTCCTCGCCACGCTCGGCGCGGGCACCGGCCTCGCCGCCGCGCTCGGCCCGGAACCGGGACGCACCGGCGTGCTCACCGGCGACGGGGCGGCCGCGGTGTGGTCGGCGGGCGGAACCGCCGTGCTCGGCGACCCGGCGGCGACGCCCGCCCGGCTGCTGGCCTGGCTGGAGCGTTCCGAGGTGGAGACCGCCGTGCTGCCCGCCGAGCAGGCGCGGGCCCTCCCGGACCTGCCCGCCGCGCTGATGACGGACCTGTCCGCGCTGCGCCGGGTGGTGCTCACCGGCGCCGAGCTCACCGCGGCGGAGGCGGCCGCGTGGGCGGAGCTGGACGTGGAACCGCGCGGTGCCGTCGCGCCCCGACCGGCCGGAGATCTCGCCGCGGACGTGGCGGCCGCCGCCGACGCCGAGATCGCCGGGCTCGACCAGGACGCCGCCCTCGACGCGCTGCGGCTGGTGGACGCGGCGGCGCTGCGCTCCATGCTCGCCGCCCTGGTGCGCGCCGGATGGTCCGCCGCGGCAGGTGGAACCGACTCGGCGGAGCGGATCCTCGACGCCGCCGCGGTCGCCCCGGAGCACCGGGCGCTGGTGCGTCGCTGGCTGGTCGAACTGGCGCGGGAAGGGCTGCTGGTGCACCGCGACGGCGGCTACGCGCCCGTGCCGGAGCACGCGGAACTCCTGCGGATCGACGATCCGTGGCGGGAAGCGCGGGAGCGCTGGCTGGCCGCGTTCGGCGCCGCCGAGACCGTGGACTACGCGCGCGGCAGCGCCGAAGCGCTGCCCGAGCTGATCACCGGCCGGGCGCAGGCGGTGCTGCTGCTGTTCCCCGAAGGCCGCACCGACCTGGCCCGCGCGCTGTACCGGGAGAGCATCACCGCCCGCTACCAGCAGCGCGCCGTGGCCGCTCTCGTCGCCGAGTCCGTCCGGCGCGCGGCCCGACCGCTGCGGGTGCTGGAGGTCGGCGCGGGCACCGGCGCCACCACCGAGGTCGTGCTCGACGCGCTCGGCGGCGCCCGGGTGGACTACCTGTTCACCGACGTGTCCCGGTTCTTCCTCGACCAGGCGCGGCAGCGCTTCGGCGCCGCGGTGCGCTACGGGCTGTTCGACCTCGACGCCGAGCCGGACGCGCAGGACTTCGACGGAGGCCCCTTCGACCTCGTCCTCGGCGCGGGGGCGTTGAACGCGGCCACCGACACCGACGCCTCCGTGCGTCGGCTTCGCGGGCTGCTCGCCCCCGGCGGGCTGCTGGTGCTCACCGAACCGACCACCGAGGAGCACTGGGTGATGGCCTCGCAGGGCCTGCTCATGGCCGACGCGCACGACGACCGCGCCGGGTCCGGAGCCACGTTCCTGTCGCTGCCGCAGTGGCGCGCGGTGCTCGACCGCGCCGGGCTGCACCGCGAGCTGGAACTCCCGCCGCCCGGGCACGCGCTGGAACCCCTGGGGCACCGCGTGTTCGTCGCGCGCGCCTGAACCTCCCCGCTACGAAAGGAAGAACCCATGTGCGGCATCACCGGTTGGGTGGCGTTCGACGACGACCTGCGGGCCCACCGCGACATCGTGGAGGCCATGACCCGCACCCTCGCCGACCGCGGACCCGATGACGGCGACGTGTGGCTGGACCGCCCGGTCGCCCTCGGCCACCGCAGGCTCGCCGTCATCGACCTGCCCGGCGGCCGCCAGCCGATGCGGGTGGAGACCCCGAGCGGGCCGGTGGTGCTGGTGTACTCCGGCGAGACCTACGACTTCACCGAGCTGCGCGAGGAGCTGGCAGGCCGCGGCCACCGCTTCGCCACCGCCTCCGACACCGAGGTGGTGCTGCGCGGCTACCTGGAGTGGGGCGAGTCCGTCGCCGAACGGCTCAACGGCATGTACGCCTTCGCCATCTGGGACGGCAGGCACGAGCGGCTGGTGCTGGTGCGGGACCGGATGGGCGTGAAACCGCTGTACTACCACCGCACGCGCGACGGAGTGCTGTTCGGCTCCGAACCGAAGGCGGTGCTGGCGAACCCGGCGTTCCCGCGCCGCGTCGACACCGGCTGCCTCCGTGAGCTCGTCGGGTTCACCAAGGCCCCCGGCTGGTCGCTGTGGAAGGACCTGCACGAGGTCGAACCGGGCACGGTGCTCACCGTCGACCGGGACGGGATGCGGGAACGCACCTACTGGCGGCTGGAGACCGCGCCGCACACCGACGACGCGGAGACCACGATCGCCCGGGTCCGCGAGCTGCTCGGCGACGTGGTGCCCCGCCAGCTGGTGTCGGACGTGCCGCAGTGCGTGCTGCTGTCCGGCGGCCTCGACTCCAGCGCCATCACCGCGCTCGCCGCCCGGCACCTGGCCGGGCAGGGGCGGGCGGTGCGCTCCTACTCGGTGGACTTCGCGGGCTACGAGGAGAACTTCCGGCCCGACGAGTTCCGCGAGACCCCGGACTCGCCGTTCATCCGCGACGTCAGCGCGCACGTCGGCTCCCGGCACCGGGACGTGGTGCTGGACTCGAAGCTGCTCGGCACGCCCGAGCTGCGGCGGGCGGTGGTGGCGGCGCGGGACATGCCGATCGGGCTCGGCGACATCGACAGCTCGATGTACCTGCTGTTCCAGGCGATCCGCGAGGAATCGACCGTCGCGCTCTCCGGCGAGTTCGCCGACGAGCTGTTCGGCGGCTACGTCTGGTTCCACCACCCGGCCGCGCGCGACGCCGACACCTTCCCGTGGCTGGCGTTCCAGAACACCTACACCGCCGACCGCACCGGGCCGCTGCGGCCGGAACTGCGGCAGGCGCTGGACATCGGCGGCTACGTCGCCGACCAGTACGCGGACGCCGTCGCCCGCGTCGAGCACCTCGACCACGAGGACGCCGCCGAACGACGCATGCGCACCAGCAGCCACCTGCACATCACCCGCCTGGTGCGGGCGATGCTGGACCGCAAGGACCGGATGTCGATGGCCGTGGGCCTGGAGGTCCGCGTCCCGTTCGCCGATCACCGCCTCGTGGAGTACGTCTACAACGCGCCGTGGGCGCTGAAGACCCACGACGGCCGGGAGAAGGGCCTGCTGCGCGGCGCCGTCGCCGACCTGCTGCCGGAATCCGTGGTGCGGCGGGTGAAGAGCCCCTACCCGTCCACTCAGGACACCCGGTACGCGGAGGAGTTGCAGCGCCAGACCCGCGACGTGCTCGCCGAACCCGACCACGCCGTGTTCGAGGTCTTCGACCGGGACTGGCTGCGCGGCACCGCCGAACGCGATCCGGCCACCGTCACCGGGGAGGTCCGCACCGGACTCGAACGCGTCCTCGACTTCTACCACTGGGCCGACCTGTACCGGCCCGAACTGGAACTCGCATGACCACCACCGAAAGCGGGGGAACCGCCATGACCGACCTCCTGGAACCGCTCGTGCTGGACGAGGACTTCGTGCAGCGCTCGCACGAGGTGACCGCGCGGCTGCGCGAGACGACGCCGGTGCGGTTCGTCGTGCTGCCCGGCGGTTTCCCGGTGTGGCTCGTCACCGGCCACGCCGAGGCCCGCGCCGCGATGACCGATCCGCGGCTGAGCAGCCACCACGTCTACGACCGGCTGGAACGGATGCGGCTGGCCGCGGCCGGTGCCGGGGAGGACGCGGAGAGCCTGTTCGCCCCGGAGCTCGCGCAGAACCTGCTCAACCTGGACCCGCCGGACCACACCCGGCTGCGCAAGCTCGTCTCCGCGGTGTTCACCACCCGCTCGGTCGCCCCGCTGCGCCCCCGCATCGAGGAGATCACCGACGAGCTACTGGACGCGATGGCCGCCGCGGGGGAGGCGGAACTGCTCGCCGACTACGCCTACCCGCTGCCGATCCGGGTGATCTGCGAGCTGCTCGGCATCCCGTTCGCCGACCGGGACCGGTTCACCGACTGGTCCCGCACCATGGTCGCCGCGACCACCCCGGAGGAGGTCGGGGCCGCGTCCAAGCTGATGGCCGGCTACCTCGGTGATCTCGTGGAGGTCAAGCGGGCCGACCCCGGCGAGGACCTGCTGTCGCGGCTGGTGCACGTGAGCGAGGACGGCGACCGGCTGTCCCGGGACGAGCTGATCTCCACCGCCGTCGTGCTGCTGACCGGCGGTTTCGAGACCACGGTGAACCTGATCAGCAGCGGGATGCTGGCGCTGCTGCGCCACCCGGACCAGCTGGCGCTGCTGCGCTCCCGGCCGGACCTGCTCGGCGGGGCGGTGGAGGAGTTCCTGCGGTACGAGACGCCGAACAACCTGTCCTCGCCGCGCTTCGCCACCGAACCGGTCGAGCTGGGCGGGGTGGAGATCCCCGCCGGGCACTTCGTGATGGCCTCCTGGCTGTCGGCGAACCGCGAACCCCGCTTCGCCGACGCGGACCGGCTCGACATCACCCGCAAGCCGGGCGGGCACCTGGCCTTCGGCCACGGCATCCACTACTGCCTCGGGGCGCCGCTTGCCCGGCTGGAGGGCGAGATCGCCTTCGGCCGGTTGCTGGCGCGCTTCACCGACGTCGAGCTCGCCGTGCCGGAGGAGGAGCTGCGCTGGCGGTTCAGCACCGCCATGCACGGCCTGGAAACCCTGCCGCTGCGGCTGCGCTGACCCCGCTGGAGGAACGAGACATCATGGCTCCGCTCGAAGGAACCACCGGCTGGCCCGCCGACTTCGCCGCCCGCTACCGCGAAGCCGGGTACTGGGCCGGGCGCACGCTCGGCGGCCTGCTGCGCGACTCGGCGCGGCGCGCACCGGAGCGCACCGCGCTCGTGGACGGCGACCGCCGATGGGACTACCGGGAGCTCGACGACGCCGCCGACCGGGTCGCCGCCGGGCTCCGCGCGCACGGCATCGCGCCGGGCGACCGCGTCCTGGTGCACCTGCCGAACGTCGCCGAGTTCGCCGCGCTGCTGTTCGGCTGCGCCCGCGCCGGTGCGGTGCCGGTGCTCGCGCTGCCGCCGCACCGGGAGACCGAACTGGTGCACCTGGCCGAGCTCGCCGGTGCCGTCGCCTACGCGATCCCCGCCGAGCACGGCGGGTTCGACCACCTCCCGCTCGCCGAGGCCGTCACCGCGGGCGCCCCGTCGGTGCGGCACGTGTTCGTCGTCGGCGGCGATCCGGGCCGGTTCACCCCGTTCGACGCGCTCACCGCCGCCGAACCGGGGGACCGCGCCGACGACGCCGTGCCGGAGGACGTCGCGGTGCTGCTGCTGTCCGGCGGCACCACGGGACTGCCGAAGCTGATCCCGCGCACCCACGACGACTACGCCTACAACGCCCTCGCCAGCGCCGAGATCTCCGGGCTGGACGCGGCATCGGTGTACCTGGCGGCGTTGCCCGCGGCGCACAACTTCGCGCTCGCCTGCCCCGGTCTGCTGGGCGCGTTCGCGGTCGGTGCGACGGTCGTGCTCAGCCCCGGCGGTGACCCGGAGACCGCGTTCCCGTTGATCGAGCGGGAACGGGTCACGGTGGTCGCGCTGGTGCCGCCGCTGGTGCTGGTGTGGCTGGACGCCGCCGAGCTGTTCCGGCCGGACCTGTCCAGCCTGCGGTTGCTGCAGGCCGGTGGATCGCGGCTCAAGGACGATCCCGCCCGCCGGGTGCGGTCGGTGCTGGGCTGCGCGCTGCAGCAGGTGTACGGGATGGCCGAGGGCCTGCTCAACTTCACCCGCCTCGACGACCTGGACGAGCTGGTCATCGGCACCCAGGGCCGGCCGCTGTCCGCAGATGACGAGGTGCTGGTGTGCGACCAGGACGGCGACCCGGTCCCCGACGGCCAGGTCGGCGAGCTGCTGGTCCGCGGTCCGTACACGCTGCGCGGCTACTTCCGCGCCGAGGCGCACAACGAGCGCTCGTTCACCGCCGACGGCTTCTTCCGCACCGGCGACCTGGTGCGGCGGCTGCCTACCGGGCACCTCGTCGTGGAGGGCCGCAGCAAGGAGGTGATCAACCGCGGCGGCGACAAGATCCCCGTCGAAGAGGTGGAGAACCACCTGCTGTCCCACCCGGCGGTGCACGACGTGGCGCTCGTCGGCTTCCCCGACGAGGCGATGGGGGAGCGCAGCTGCGCGTTCGTGCTCGCCGCGGGCGAACCGCCGAACCGGCGCGACCTGGTGGAGCACCTGCGGCGGCTCGGCGTCGCCGCGTTCAAGCTGCCGGACCGGGTGCGGGTGCTGGAGTCCTTCCCGCGCACCGGCCTCGGCAAGGTCGACCGGCGGGCGCTGGCGGAAGGGCTGGTGCGGCCGTGACCGTGGAGACTTACCCGTTCAACGCGGCGGAAGGGCTCGACCTCGCCCCCGCCTACCGGCGCGCCCAGCGCACGCCGGGCCCGGTCCGCGTGCAGCTGCCGTTCGGCGAACCCGCCTGGCTGGTGACCCGCCACGACGAGGCCCGGTTCGTGTTCGCCGACCCGCGCTTCAGCCGGGCGATGGCGCAGGAGCGGGATTCGCCGCGCACCACCCCGCACAACCCGGTCGGCATCGTGACGATGGATCCGCCGGAGCACACCCGGGTGCGCACCCTCGTCGCGAAGGCGTTCACCGCGCGCCGCGCCGAACGGCTGCGCCCGTGGATCCGAGAGCTGCTGCACGAGCGCATCGACGCGATGGCGGCGCCTGCCGACCTCGTGGCCGAGCTGGCGCTGCCGGTGCCGATCGCCGTCATCTGCGAACTGCTCGGCGTCCCGGCGCGGGACCGGGACCGCTTCCAGGGGTGGAGCGAGGCGGTGCTGTCCACCAACGGGCTGCCACCGGAGCAGATCGTCGAACGCACCGGGGCGCTGCGGACCTACGTGGCCGAGCTGATCGCGGCCCGCCGCGACCGGCCCGCCGACGACCTGATGTCGGGGCTCGTCGAAGCGCGCGACGAGCAGGACCGGCTCTCCGACCTGGAGCTGGAGCAGCTGTGCATCGCGCTGCTCGTCGGCGGCTACGAGACCACCGCCTCGCAGCTGGCCAACTTCGCGCACCTGCTGCTCCAGCGGCCCGGCGGTCTCGTCGAGCTGGCCGCCGGCCCGGACCGGGACCGCCGCGCCGCCGCCTGGGTGGAGGAGCTGCTGCGCTACGTGCCGATGGCCGCCGCCGCGGCGATGCCGCGCTACGCCCGCGAGGACGTGGCCGTCGGTGGACAGGTGGTGCGCGCCGGCGAGCCGGTGCTGGTGGCGATCGGTGCCGCCGACCGCGATCCCGGGCGCTATCCGGACCCCGACGTGCTCGACCCGGACCGGGATTCCCGCGGGCACCTGGCGTTCGGGCACGGCGTGCACCACTGCGTCGGCGCCGCGCTGGCGCGGATCGAACTGCAGGAGAGCGTGCTGGCGCTGGCGGAGCGGCTGCCCCGGCTCCGCCCGGCGGGCGAGGTGCGCTGGAAGACCGGGCTGTTCTTCCGCGGCCCGCAGACGTTGCCGGTGACCTGGTGAGGAAAGGGGCCATGACCGTGCCCGCACACGACCCGACCGACCTCGCGGCGTTCCGCGCCGAAGTGGCGGAACTGCTGGACCTGCCCGCCGACGGGATCTCCGACGCGGAGAACCTGATCGCCCTCGGCCTGGACTCGATCGCGATGATGCAGCTGGCCGCGGGACTGCGCCGCCGCGGGCGCGCCGTCTCGTTCGGCGACCTGGCGGCCGAACCGACCTTGGCGGCCTGGGGAGCGCTGCTCGGCGGTGGCGCGGCAGTGTCCGAAGTGGACTCGATGGCGGCCGGAACCGCACGAGGCGAGTCCGATGTGGACGAAGGGGCGCCGTTTCCGCTCGCGCTGATGCAGCACGCCTACTGGGTCGGCAGGCGCCCCGGCCAGCGCCTCGGCGGCGTCGCCGCGCACTTCTACGACGAGTTCGACGGCCGCGGCGTCGACCCGCACCGGCTGGAGGACGCGGTGCGTGCCGTGCTGCGCAGGCACGGCATGCTGCGGGTGCGGATCCTCGACGACGGCACCCAGCGGATCCTGCCTGCCAGCCCGTGGCCCGGGCTCACCACGCACGACCTGCGCGGTCTGTCCACTTCGGATGCTGAAGCTGAGCTGGAGCTGATCCGCGCCGAACTCTCGCACCGCAGGCTCGACATCACCGCGGGCGAGGTGTTCGACGTGCGGTTGTCGCTGCTGCCCGGCGGGCGCACCCGGGTGCACGTCAACCTCGACATGATCGCCGCCGACGCGCTGAGCCTCCGGGTGCTGCTCGCCGACCTCGCCCGCCACTACCTCGGTGAGGGCGAGCCGGAACCGCTGGCGTACGGCTACCCGCGCTACCTCGCCGACCGCGCCGCCCGCCGCAGCGCCGCCGACGCGGCCGCCGACCGCGAGCACTGGCGGACCCGGCTGCCGGAACTGCCCGGCCAGCCCGAACTGCCCGCCGCGGGCGACTCCGCCGACGACGCCACCGTCGTCGTGCGGCGGCACCGGCTGCTCGGCCCCGACGAGGTGGCCCGCTGGGAGACCGCGGCCCGCGGGCACGGGTTGACGCCCGCGATGGCGCTGGCCGCCGTGTTCGCCGAAACCCTCACCGCGTGGAGCGCGCAACCCCGTTTCCTGCTGAACCTGCCGCTGTTCGACCGGGAACCGCTGCACCCCGACGTGGCCGGGCTCGTCGGCGACTTCACCTCCTCGGTGCTGCTGGAGTGGGACGGCGCCGCGCCCGGCACGTTCGCCGAGCGGGCCGGGCGGGTGCAGGAGCGGTTCCACGCCGACGCCGCGCACGCCGGGCACTCCGGCGTCGAAGTGCTCCGCGACCTGTCCCGCGCCCGCGGCGAGCAGCAGCTCGCGCCCGTCGTCTACACCAGCGCGCTCGGGCTCGGGCCGCTGTTCCCCGACGCGGTGCGCCGCGCGTTCGGCGAGGCGTCCTGGATCATCTCGCAGGGGCCGCAGGTGTGGCTGGACGCGCAGGTCACCGAACTGGACGGCGGCCTGCTGGTGAACTGGGACGCCCGCGAGCACGCGTTCGCGCCCGGCGTGCTCGACGCGATGTTCACCGCCTACTCGGACCTGCTGGACCGGCTGCTCGCCGACGACGCGGCCTGGACCGCCCCGCCGCCGCGGCTCGCGCCGGACGCGCAGCTCACCGCCCGCGCGCCGGGCGGCGACGCGCCGGAACCCCGGTGCCTGCACACCGATTTCTTCCGCCACGCCCACGAGGACCCGGGCGCGATCGCGCTGCGCTGGGGCCGCGGCGGGGAGCTGAGCTACGGCGACCTGGCCGGGCGGGCGCTCACCCTCGCGGGCGCGCTGCGCGCCCGTGGCGCCGGGCCGGGTGAACTGGTCGCGATCTCGCTGCCTAAGGGGCCGGAGCAGGTCGTCGCCGCGCTCGGCGTTCTGGCCACCGGCGCCGCCTACCTGCCGCTGCCGGTGGACCACCCGCCCGCGCGCCGGGAGCGGGTGCTCGCCTCCGCCGGAGCCCGGATCGTGGTCGACGCGGACTTCCCGGTGCACGGCGCGGCACCGCTGCCCGCACCCGCCGCGACCGCGCCGCGGGACCTGGCCTACGTGCTCTACACCTCCGGTTCCACCGGGGAACCGAAGGGCGTGGAGATCACCCACGCGGCCGCGATGAACACCATCGGCGACCTGGTGGAGCGCTTCGGCCTCGACGAGCGGGACCGCACCCTCGCCGTGTCCCGCTTCGAGTTCGACCTCTCCGTGTTCGACGTCTTCGCCCCGTTGAGCGTCGGCGGTGCCGTGGTGTGCGTCGAGCAGGACGCGCAGCGCGACGCGACGAGCTGGCTGGACTCGGTGCACCGCCACGGCGTCACGGTGCTCAACTGCGTGCCGACGCTGCTGGACATGCTGCTCACCGCCTGCGACGAGCGGCCGCTGCCGCTGCGCGCGGTGTTGCTCGGCGGGGATCGGGTCGGCACCGACCTGCCCGGCCGGCTCGCCGCCCGCGCCCCCGGTTGCCGCTTCGCCGGGCTCGGCGGCACCACCGAGACCGCCATCCACTCCACCGTCCAGGAGGTCGTCGGCGACGCGGTCCCGGCGAGCTGGAGCTGCGTCCCGTACGGCGAGCCGCTGCGCGGCGTCAGTTGCCGGGTCGTCGACGCGCTCGGCTGGGACTGCCCCGACCAGGTGCCCGGGGAGCTGTGGATCGGCGGCGCGGGAGTCGCCCGCGGCTACCGGAACGACCCGGAGCGCACCGCCGACCGGTTCGTCGAGCACGCCGGGGTCCGCTGGTACCGCACCGGCGACCGCGCCCGCTACCTGCCGGACGGCGGTATCGAGTTCCTCGGCCGCGCCGACCACCAGGTCAAGATCCGCGGCCACCGCGTCGAACTCGGCGAGGTCGAAGCGGCGCTGGCCGCGGCGGAGGGCGTGACCGGCGCGGTCGCGGTGCTCACCGGCGGCAGGCTCGGCGCCGCGGTCACCGGCGCGGCCGACCCGGAGCGGGTGCGGGCCGCGCTCGCCGAACGGCTGCCCGCGCACATGCGGCCCGACCTGCTCGTGGTGCTGCCCGCGTTCCCGCTCACCACCAACGGCAAGCTGGACCGCGCCGCGGTCGCCACCGCCGTCGCCGAGCAGGACACCGCCGTACCGGAGCGGATCAGCCCGCCGCGCGGCGCCGTGGAGCCGGCCGTGGCCGCGGCGTGGCGCGACGTGCTCGACGTCGCGGAGGTCGGCCGCGAGCAGGACTTCTTCGCGCTCGGCGGAGATTCGCTGCTGGCGACCAGGGTGGTGGCGCGGCTGCGCGCCGACGGGTTCGCCGGTGCCGGGCTCGGGGCGCTGTTCGAGAGCCCGGTGCTAGCCGATTTCGCCGCGGTGGTGGGGGAATCCGCTGCTGAGGTGGCGGGTTCCGCCGCCGCGTCGAGCGGATCCGTCGCGCCCGCCGTGCGCACCGACCCCGCGGCCCGCTTCGAACCGTTCCCGCCCACCGACGTGCAGCTGGCGTACTGGCTGGGCCGCGCGGACGGCTTCACCCTCGGCGGCGTCGGCTGCCACTTCTACCGCGAGTACGACGTCCCCGACCTGGACGTCCCGCGGCTGGAGGAGGCCGCGAACCGGCTCATCGCCCGGCACGAGATGCTGCGCGCCGTCTTCGACGAGCGCGGCGAGCAGCGGGTGCTGCCCTCGGTCGGCCGGTTCCGGATCGCGGTCACCGACGCCGGCGACGACCCGGAGCGGGCGTTCGCCGAACTCCGCGAGACCTGGTCGCACCACGTCTTCGACTCCGCGCACTGGCCGCTGTTCGGCATCGCGGCCTGCCGCGCCGGGGACCGCACCCGGCTGGCGATCGGGATGGACAACCTGGTGCTGGACGCGTTGAGCATCCTGCACTTCTACGCGGAGCTCGCCGCGCTCTACGCCGACCCGGACGCGGAGCTGCCGCCGGTCGGCCTGTCGTTCCGGGACTACGTACTCGGTGCGGAACCGGACCCGGCGGAGCTCGCCGCGGCCCGCGAGCACTGGGCGCGCGCGGTCCCGGAGCTGCCGCCCGCACCGGAGCTGCCGCTGGCGGTGGACCCGGCGCGGGTCGTGCGGCCCCGGTTCACCCGGCGCGCGGCGACGATCGACGCCGCGGACTGGGCGGTGCTCGCCGCGCGCTCCGCCGAGCACGGCGTCACCCCGTCGGCGGTGCTGCTCACCGCGTTCGCCGAAGTGCTCGGGCAGTGGAGCGCCCGGCCGGACCTGACGCTGAACCTCACCCTGTTCGACCGCCGCGAAGTGCACCCCGACGTGCAGCGGGTGTTCGGCGACTTCACCTCGCTGCTGCTGGTCGCCTGCCGGCCGGAGGCCGCGGACAGCTGGCTGGACCGCACCCGGCGGGTGCAGGGCGAGCTGTGGCAGGCGCTGGACCACCGCAGCGTGTCGGCGGTGCAGGTGCTGCGCGAACTCGCGAAGCGCACCGGCGCCGCCGAGGTCACGATGCCGGTGGTGTTCACCAGCGCGCTGGGCGTGTCGGCGGGCACCGAACCCGGCGATCCGTTCGGCGAGCAGGTCTGGGGCATCACCCAGACCCCGCAGGTGTGGCTGGACCACCAGGTGGTCGAGCGCAGCACCCCCGGCGGCACCTGCGTGGACCTGAACTGGGACGCGGTGGAGGAGCTGTTCCCGGCGGACGTCCTGGACGAGATGTTCGACGCCTACCTGCGGCTGCTCGCGCACCTGGTGCGGCGGCCGTGGCGGGATCGGGTCCCGGAACTGCTGCCCGCGGCGCAGCGCGCCGCGCGGGAACGGGTCAACGACACCGCGGCGCCGGAGCGGGAGCCGCTGCTGCACGCGCCGTTCTTCCGCCGTGCCACCGAGGATCCTGCCGCGGTGGCCGTGCTCGGCGACGAGGGCGAGCTCGCCAGGGGCGCGTTGGCGGAGCGCGCGCTGCGGATCGCCGCGCTGCTGCGCGACCGCGGCGTCGAACCCGGTGCGGCGGTGGCGATCTCGCTGCCCAAGGGCGTCGACCAGATCGCCGCGGCGCTCGGCGTGCTCGCCGCGGGCGCGCACTACGTGCCGATCGGCGTGGACCAGCCCGCGGTGCGCCGCGACCGCATCCTCGGTTCCGCGGGTGTGGCGCTCGCGATCGTCGAGGACGAGGTGGACTTCCCGGTGCCCACCGCCACCGTCGCCGAAGCCGCGGCCGGTCCGGTCGCGGAACCGGTGGCGGTGGACCCGGAATCGCTCGCGTACGTCATCTTCACCTCCGGATCCACCGGGGAACCGAAGGGCGTGGAGATCACCCACCGGGCGGCGGCGAACACCGTCGAGGACGTGGTGCGGCGCTTCGGGATCGGTTCGCGGGACCGGGTGCTGGCGGTGTCGGCGCTGGAGTTCGACCTGTCGGTGTTCGACCTGTTCGGGCTGCTCGGCGCCGGGGGAGCGGTGGTGTCGATCGCCGAGGACGAGCGCCGCGCGCCCCGGCGGTGGGCGGAATCGGCGGCCCGGCACGGGGTGACGGTGTGGAACTCGGTGCCGATGCTGCTGGACGTGCTGCTCGACGTGGTCGACGGCGGTGCTCCGACACCCGCCGCGCTGCGGCTCGCGCTGCTGTCCGGGGACTGGGTGGGGCTCGACCTGCCGGACCGGCTGCGCGCCGCGGTGCCGGGCGCGGACCTGGTCGCGCTCGGCGGGGCCACCGAGGCCGCCATCTGGTCGAACGCCTTCGAAGTGTCCGGAGTGGACTCGGAGTGGCGGTCGATCCCGTACGGTTTCCCGTTGCGCAACCAGCGGTTCCGCGTCGTCGACGAGCTCGGCCGAGACCGGCCGGAGTGGGTGCCGGGCGAGTTGTGGATCGGCGGCACCGGGGTCGCGCGCGGCTATCGGGGCTCCCCGGAGCTCACCGCCGCGAAGTTCCTCGACGACGGCGAGCACCGCTGGTACCGCACCGGTGACCTCGGCCGCTACCGGCCCGGCGGGCTGCTGGAGTTCCTGGGGCGCCGCGACGACCAGGTGAAGGTGCGCGGCTACCGGGTGGAGCTCGGCGAGGTCGAATCCGTGGTGGCCGAGCACCCGGCCGCCTCCCGCGCGCTGGCGGCGACGGCGGGCGACGGCTCCTCGCGGCGCGTCGTCGTGGGGGTGCTGCCCGGCGAGGTGGTACCGGACCCGGCCGAGATCCGGGCCTGGTGCGCGGACCGGCTGCCGGTGCACATGCTGCCGGACCAGGTGCTGCTGCTCGACGAGGTCCCGACGACCGCGAACGGCAAGCTCGACCGGGCACGGGTCGCCGAGCTGGCGGCGGCCGACGACGGCGTCGCCGAACCCCCGGCGGGCCCGGTGGAGCAGGCGGTGGCCGCGGCGTGGAGCGAACTGCTGCGCACCCCGGTGACCAGCAGGGACGCCAACTTCTTCGGTCTCGGCGGGGACAGCGTGCAGGCGATCCGGTTCATCGAGCTGGCCCGCCGCGAGCTGGACGTGGAGCTGGAGCTGGCGCAGCTGTTCATCACCCCCACCGTCCGATCGCTCGCCGAGCACGTGGCGGAACTCGGCGCCGAGGAGGTCGTGGAAGGAGCCATCTGACCGCCGCTGAGCTCTCCTCCGGTTGCGCAGCACCGGGGTGGCGGAACCTCGGGCGGTTCCCTCGCCGCCCGTTTTCCCGGTGTGGCCGCGATTTCCGATGTAGCACGACGACATCGCCGTCCTCGCGAGGGAACCGCTGAGAACCCGCGGGTGGTCCGGTTGCTCTGGTAGCCGTCAGCCGCTGCGGGACTATTCGTCCAGCAGCCGGGCCATCGCGGCGCTCGCCTTGAGGCCGGAACCGGTCAGCACCGCGACGACGGTGTCGTCCGGGCCGAGCAGCCCGTCCCGGGCGAAGCGCGCGATGGCCGGTACCACTTGGGCGCTGGTCGGCTCGGCGTACAGGCCGGTCCCGGCGAGTTCGAGGGTCGCCGGGCGCAGTTCCCGCTCCGGCACGGCGGTGGCCGCTCCGCCGCTGTCCCGGAGCGCGCGCAGCACCTCCCGGTCGCGGACCGGCCGGGCGATCGCGGTGCCCTCGGCGATCGTGCCCGGCCAGTCGGCGTCCTCGACGTGATCCGCCCCGGCGGCGAAGGCGCGCACCAGCGGGCTGCACCGCTCCGGCTGCGCGACCAGCAGCCGCGGCACCCGGTCGATCTGCCCGGCCCGCCGCAGTTCGGCGAATCCCGCGGCGCAACCCAGCACCAGGCTGCCCGCGCCCGCCGGGACGACGACCGCGGTGGGCGCCCGGAACCCGAGGTCCTCCCAGATCTCGTAGGCGATCAGCTTGATCCCGTCCAGGAACGCGGGATGCCAGTTGTGGCCGGCGTAGCACCGCCGCGCGGAACGGCGCACCGCCTCGTCCGCGGTGCGCTGCCTGCCGCCGGGGACCAGGTCGACGGTGGCGCCGTGGACGCGGCTCTGCAGCACCTTGTCCGGTGACGTGGAGTCCGGGGCGAGGATCCGCGCGTCGATGCCCGCCGCCGCGCAGTAGGCGGCGACCGAGGAACCGCCGTTCCCGCTGGAGTCCGCCAGCACCGCGCGCACGCCCTGCGCCCGCACCGTGCTGATCAGGACCGAGACGCCGCGGTCCTTGAAGCTGGCCGTCGGGTTGCTCGCCTCGACCTTCACCGCGACGTCCAGCCCCGCGAAGCGCCGCGGCAGCAGCGGAGTCCGCCCCTCGCCGAGGCTGACCGGTGCGAGGTGCGGTTGCGCGAGCGCGGCCGCGTAGCGCCACTGCGAGCCGACGCCGGTGTCGACCTGCTCCCGCCCGATGCCCGGCAGCGGCGCCACCAGCAGCGGGGACCCGTCGTCCCCGCGCCAGCGCGGTTCGTCGATCCGGTAGCGGCGCCCGGAACGGTCGACCAGGTGCGGTTCGTCGCCCACCGTCACCTCGCGTAGTTGTAGACGGTCGCCCGGGACACCCCGAGCAGGTCGGCGATGGTCCGCGCGGCGTCGTGCGAGGCGAAGTGGCCGTCCGCGCGCAGCCGCCGCACCAGCTCCCGCTTCGCCTCTCTGGGCAGCGCCCGCGGCGTGGCCGCGCGCTCCGCCGCGGCGCGTTCGACGGCCCGGCGCAGGGCGTCGCGGTCCCGCGCGTGCGCCTGCGGTTCCGGGGATTCGCCGGCGTCCGTGGCGACCAGGTTGGACAGCGCCAGCGCCACCGGCGAGAGCACCGAGACGTCCAGGTCCACCCGCAGCGCGGCGATCCGGCGGCCCGCGGCGTTCTCGATGCCGATCGAGGTGCTCTTCGCCGGACGCCCGTCGGGGAACCGGCTCGGCCGGTTCTGCAGCACGCCCGGCTGGCCGGGGTCGCTGAGCCGCGCGAGTTCCGCGGCGGGGTCGCCGACCTCGCGCCCGGGCGACCCGTTCTCGACCACCCGGGCCGGGTGCGACGGATCGCGCAGGTCGTGCAGCACGACCTCGCACAGCCCGGGGAACATCCTGCCCAGCGCGGTGGCGATCCGCCCCGCCTCGCGGAGCAGGTGTTCGTCGGAGTCGTCGCCCACGGTCCCCTCCGGTGTCGCCGTGCCGGAACCCTGGCACGGTTGGACGACGTTGTCCAGAATTGGACCGCACGTCCACGGCTGGATTACCGTCCGGGACGGCCGCGGCACGAGGACGCGGTCCCACCGCGGCGAGGAGGACGTCCCGAATGAACGTGCTGTTCCTGTACACCGGCGGCACGATCGGCATGGTCGGCACCCCGCGCGGCCTCGAACCGGGCGGCGACGTCGAAGCGGAGATCGCGTCGCTGCTGCGGGACCGGCCGGACCTCACCACCGCGTTCGCCCGCTTCGAGCACCTGATCGACTCGTCCGACGCCACCCCGGAAGACTGGCAGCGGATCGTCGACCGGCTCCGCGCGCACCGCGACGAGCACGACGCGTTCGTGGTGCTGCACGGCACCGACACCCTCGCGCACTCCGCGGCCGCCGCCTCCTACGCGCTGGCCGGGTTCGGGAAACCCGTCGTGTTCACCGGGGCCCAGGTGCCGTTCGGCATGCCGGGTTCGGACGCGCCGGACAACGTGCGCGGCGCGGTGGAAGCGGTGGCCGACGCGGCGATCGGGCGCGCGGTGTTCTTCGACGGCGAGCTCATCGCGGGCACCCGCGCGACGAAGAGCTCCGCGCTGGACCGGCACGGCTTCACCAGCCCGCACCCGGCGCCCGCCGCCGAACGCCCGGCGCCCGACCTCGGCGTCCCGCTCGCCCCCTACCGGCGCCACGACATCGCCGTGGTCACCGCGGTGCCCGGCATGACCGCCGAGCGGTTCCGGCACCTGACCAGCCCCGCGCCGGACGCGGTGCTCCTCCGCGGGTACGGGCTGGGAGTGGGCCCGAGCGGCGAGCCGGGCTTCACGCGGGTGATCGAGGACCTGAACTCCGGTGGCACGCCCGTGGTCGTGCTCAGCCAGTCGCAGCGGTCCCGGATCGACCTGGAGCGGTACGCGGCCGGGCGCGCCCTGCTCGACGCCGGGGCGATCGGCGCGGCCGACATGACCTTCGAAGCCGCCTACACCAAGCTCTGCTTCCTGCTCAGCCAGGACCTCCCCGCGGCCGACCTCCCCACCTGGCTCCACACCGACCTGGCCGGAGAACTCACGCTCCTGGCAGAGCCGGTGGCCACCGCGCTCGGGTGAGGAAACTCTTCGGGGACGCGGCGGAGGAGCGAGGTCGAGCCGGGCCGGTGCGCGGGTTCCGCGCTTCGCGCCGGGCTCACCTGTCGGGGCCAGCGCCTTGCTCCGTTCGGGCGTTGATCAACGAAACCGATCGCGTTCTCCCCGCACGGCCGGTACGGACTCTGCTGTGCACCACGATGCGAATCATCTTCCGGCCGGTTTCCGCGCGTTGCTGGGCGATCGGCGCTGGGCGGCCCTGGTCGGCTCCGGGGTACGGCGCAACCACCGCGCCGGGGAGTACCTGCTGCGCCAGAACGATCGGGGCGGGCACCTCTTCGCCTTGATCAGCGGGCGGGTCAAGGTCCTGGCGGGACTGGACGGCTCCCAGGTGTTGTTGTCGCTCCGCGGTGCCGGAGATCTGGTCGGGGAGATGGCGGCACGGGGGAATTCCCGCCGGATGGCTTCGGTCCAGGCCCTGGACGCGTGCACCTCGTGCGTGCTGAAGCGCGCCGAGTTCGACCGGTTCCTCCACGACCACGGGGCGCACGGCCTGCTCAGCGACTACCTGGTGGGGAAGCTGTCGGAAACGGTGCCCTACCAGGTCCAGCAGTTCCACTTCGGACCGTTGCAGCGAGTGGCCCGGTTGTGCTTCGAAGTCCATTCCCTGGCCGACGCGCGACAGCCGGACCGCGCGCGGATCCCCTTCTCGCAAGAAGCTCTCGCCCAGGCGTTGGGCATGGCGCGCAGCACCGTCGCCGAGCAGATCGCGGTGCTGCGTTCGTCCGGCGCGCTGGGGCCGGGACCGCGCCTCGTGGTCGACGACGAGCACGCGCTGGCCGCGCAGGCGGGCGCAGTGCCGCCGTCCTAGTGGCGCACCTCACCGGTGGACTGTCCGCTGGCGGACAGTCCCCCGCCACCGCGCGTCCGACCCTTGCGGTGATCGCACGAACGCAGTGAAGGGGCAACACGTGGAACCGCACCAGCAGCAACGGATCGCAGAACTGCCGCCGTACCGCGCACTCCTCGTGGTCGACATGAAGGACTTCAGCGGCGAGAAGGGAAGTGACCACGCCCGCATCACGGAGCAGATCCCGCTGATCCTCGAACAGGCCTTCCGCCGGCGCGGGCTCGACGAGGTGTGGCGCTCCGCGCGTTTCCACGGGACCACCGGGGACGGCTACTTCGCGGGTTTCGACCCGCACCACCTCCCGACCCTGCTCGACCCGTTCCTGGCCGATCTCCAGGCGGAGCTCGAGTACCAGAACCGGGTGCGCCCGGGAGACCGGCCGATGCGGATGCGCGTGAGCTTGACCGTCGGGCCGATGACGGATTCCGGGCGGAACGCGATCAGCGACGGCAGCGGGAACACCCGGATCGAAGCACACCGCATCCTCGACGACCGGTCCGTCCGGGACCTCCTGACCAGATCCAACGCGACGACGTGCGTAGCCGCGATCGTCTCGGGTCGAGTGCACGACGACGTGGTCGAGCCCGGCTACACCGGGGAGGACCCCGGTCTGTACGTGCCGGTGGAGGTCGAGGTGAAGACCTACCGCGGGCAGGCCTACCTGCGGGTGCCCAAGCCTTCCGGTGACCTGCTGCGCAACGGGTTCTCGGCGCCGCGGCCCCCGGAAGCGGACGGCGCGGACGAGAAGCCCCGTGGCGGCGGCGGAGGAGGGGCCGGTCCGACCTACACCGGGATCGCACAGGCGCACGGGGCGGTCGGCCACGTCGTCGTAGGACCTGACGCCCGGGTGAACACCGGATCGGGCCACCAGATCAACGATGCGCGCAACGAAGGCGACGGTGTCGCCGTGTTCGGCACCAGCAACGGTGGGGTGCAGCACCGGGTCGACAAGGGAGACCGGTGAGCGTCGACGAGCAGCGCGGGGCGCCGGACTACGTCGGGGTGGACCAGCTCGACGGGAACGTCGAGACGGTCGTCGCGGGCTCGCGTCCGCAGGTGAATTCGGGCTCCGGCTTCTTGATCAGCGGCGACGTCGGCGTCGTGCTCATCTCGGAGTCGCAGGGCCGGGAGCGCCGGAAGCGCGCACGACCGCTGAGCCATTCGGCGTGGCGGCGGGAGTACTTGAGCAAGCGCTTCGTCCCACCGCGGAAGTTCGAAGCGGCCCAGGACGCGCTCGTGCGGAACGGCACCGTCTTCATCAGCGGTGCGGACGGCAGCGGCAGGCAGAGCACCGCCGAGATGCTGCTGTGGCTGCGCTTTCCGGACAACGAAGCCGGATTCCGGCGTCTCACCTTCGACAACGAGGAGGACGTCGACGAGCGTCCGCTGGACGCGGAGTCGGTCCAGCGGGGAGAACGGCTGCTGCTCGACCTGTCCGCCGAAACGGGGGAGAACGTCGAGCCGTTGCGGCGCGATCTGGACACCTTCCGCGCGGCGGTCGAACGCGAGGGCGCCGCACTGGTCGTCGTCCTCCCGGTGGATTTCGAGCAGCTGCTCGGGGACGAGGTCACCAACCCCCGGGTCGTGATCGAGCGACCGGACGGATCAGCGGTGATCCGGAGTCATCTCCTCGCGGAGAACATCCCGGAGAACGTGCACGAGCTCGACGCACTCGGCGAAAGCCGGGCGAGTGAACCGATGCGCGGGCTGGAACGTCTCGTGGCTCGAATCGTGCAGGCCGAGGAGCGGAATCCGGAAGCGGGTTTCGCGCAGTGGGCGAAGTCGGCGACGGAGACGGTCGCCGAATACGTGTCCAAGGTCGCCGGACAGGTCAAGAACTACACGCTCGGGCAGCGGACCACGCTGCTGGCCGCGTCGATGGTGGAAGGCGCGCATCCCGACTCCGCGCACGTCGCCCGACACGCCTTGCAGACGGGACTGGGGTACCCGCAGGACGACGGTTTCGTGCTCGAACGTGCCGGTCTCGGTGACGCGCTGAAGAACATCGCAGCCGGAGTCGAGAACAGACGAGCGATCAAGTTCGAATCACCCCGTTACGCCGAGGCGGTGCGCGAGTACTTCTGGAGCAATTTCCCGGAGTTGCGCGAACATTTCCGGGACTGGGTCGGTACCTGCCTGGCGATGGATGAGCTCACGGATGCCGACCAGGACCGGATGGTGGCGCGGTTCGCGGTGCAGGCGTGCCGGACCGGTCGGACGCTCGATCTATGGGTGTTGGCAGAACGGTGGACGGCGGGCGGGGGAAGGGGAACTCGCCATCGGTCCGCCGTGAGGTGGGCGGCGAGCGCGTTGGGGTACGGCCTCCAGGACGACAGGTCTCTCGGAGGAGCCGGCGAACTCCGCCGCAAGATCTACGAAGCCGCGAGCAGAGGCGAGCCCTCCGAGGACCTCGCTCGGGTGCTCGTCCTGGTCTGCGCGAACGTCATGGCCGAGGAACACCCGGAGCAAGCGCTGGTCAGGTTGCGGTTGCTCGCCGGGCATCCTGCGCGTGACGTAGCGGATACGGCTCGCAGCGCGGTGCGCGACCTGACGAGCAGCGACCGCCTGTACCGCAGGTTCCTGTGGCGGATGGTGACCTGGCTCGAGAATCCGCGACGCGCCGACCCGGGGCTGTTCCTCCTGCTGGCGCGTGCGGACCGGGTGAGCGGGCGCGGGCCGGGTTCGCGGGTCCTACTGCACAGCAAGGTCATTCGGGAACAGCTCGCCACCTGCTGGAACCGCGTCCTGCCGCTGGACGAGTCGGTCTGGCGATCGAGCGTCCGCGCCTGGCTCGATGCCGCGGGCACGGCTCCCCACGGTGACCTCTTCCTCGACGTCCTGGTCGATGCGGCGCGAGGTCGGCTCTCGGTACTGGCGCGGTTGCACGTGGTCGCCCGGGATTGGGCCCACCAGCACGGGAACGAACGACGAGCTCGCGATCTGGAGGTGGCGCGACGGCTCGCCGTCCGTCTCGACCGAGCTCAGGAACACCGGCTCTACAGCTAGGGAAGAACATGTTGAACGACAACCAGAAGCTCGGGCTCCGCGTGGTCTCGGTGCTCGTCGCGGCTTTGTGGGTGGTGCTGGGCCTGGTCGGTGGCTGGCCGCTGTGGGTGTGGTTGCTGCTCGCGGCCTCGTCCCTCGCGGCACCAGCGCTGTTCGGGGTGGTGCTCACCGAGTCGGTGCTGCGCCGCGGTACGCGCACTCGGGTGCCACCGGAGGACTTCCGGACCGAACCGCCGCCCGCGCCCCGGCCGCCCGAACCGCCGCAACCGCAGTCCTTCCCGGTGACCGACGTGGTGCTGAGCAGTGCGCGGGCCGACTACCGGTTCCTGTTCTCGTGCACGGTCCGGTGGCTGCCGTGCGGCAGCGCATCCGGTCTGCCGCACACCAAGCCCGGAGCTCTCGCCGCCGGTGCGATCCTCGACGAGGTGACGAGGATGGCCGCCGAGGTCCGCCCGGAGGACGCGAGTCGCGCGCAGTACCAGCTCATGGGCTCGCTCGGGGCACCGCGCGTTGATCGCACCGGTCGGGTGCAGGCGTGGGCGGACCAGGTCGTGCTGCGATTGGCGGACGCGGACGCGGATCGCCTCAAGCGGTTGGCCGAGGTGCGCAAGGACGAAGAGGTCTGGGAGTACGAGCGCAGCTACGAGCGCAACGTCCGCTCCTACTTGGGTGGCGAAGTCCTGACCAGCACAGGAAACGCGCTCGTGTGGTGGTTGGCGGGTCCGCGGACCGACGAGAAGAAGCGGGTGGACGAGGCGGTCGGACGGATCGCCGATCTGAGGCAGCTGACCCGGACCGCGAACGGGGAGGACGATGGTCCGGAGCCGGTGGGATTCGCCGGTTTCGACCACGAAGGGTTCGCCTTCGCCGCCGCCGAGATGGCCGGGCCGCCGTCGCCGATGCCCGCGATGATCTCCGCGCCGGTCGCGCAGAACGGGAACGGCGCCACGGCGCAGGAAGACCGCGAGCGCCCGCTGGACGCGCGGGCGCTGGACTTCCTGAGCGAGCTGCCGGACTCGCCGGAAAGGGCGCTGCTCGCGCGCCAGGTCGCCGACCACCTGCGGGAGCAGGGCTTCGCCGACGAGGCAGCGACGATCAGCAGGCGTTTCGACTCCCCGGCGGGGGAGGGCGACTCCGGAGAACCGCACGAACCGGGCGGAACCGGCGAACTCGGAGGGGCACCCCCGCTTCCGGACGAGGTGGTCGCGGAAGCCGAAGAGGACGTGGTGGTGGACGACGAACACGACGAGACGTCCCGCGGAGCAGCGACCGGGACGGACGGCTCGGACCGGGCGGCGGCCGAGCCCGGTCACTGAGAGCCGACGGAGCAGCGGCGCGAGCGTCGCCGGTGGGGCCGGGGCGGTCACCGGCGACGGGCTCGCGCCGCTCACCTCGTGGCGGGGTCCGCCGTCACCGGCCGGCGAGGGCCGGGGCCTCGGTGTAGGTGCGGGGTTCGATCGACGCTCCCTGCTCGAAGTTGGCCTCGACCTCGGCCTTCTCCTCGGCGTTGGGCAGGGTGCTCTTGCAGTCGGTGCCCGCGCTGTGCCCGGACATCAGGTCCTCGCAGATACCGGTGCGATCGTCCGGCAGTCCGAGGATGTGGCCGAGCTCGTGGGTGGCGATGCGCGGGACGAAGTGGCCTTCGTCCACGGCCTGGCGCCCCATCCACACGGTGCCGACGCCGAGCGACTCGACCTGGGCGCGCGGCCAGTCGTCGTCGGCGAGGACGGTGAGGTCGGCCTGCCCGTCGGTGGCCTTCTCGAACTTGACGTTGGTGACCTGGTCGTTCCACGTCGCGGTGGCCTCGTCGATGGCCTCCTGGAACTCCGCGGCTTGGCTGGCGTCGTAGGTGACGACGTGCGGCTCGGCGGCCGCACCGGTGTCCGCTCCGGCAACCGGTGCGCCCGCCACCAGCAGCAACGCGGTGGCCGCACCGGAGAGTGCGGCGGTCAACGAGTACCTCGCCATGTCGGCTCCTCCTGATCGGCAGGTGTCACGCACGACGGAGGCTAAGCGCGCGCCGCTCCCCGATTCGGACAGTGGCGCCTACCCGCCAGCCCGAGGCCGCGTTCGGGTGCCGGGCCGGCACGCATGGCCGATCCGCCACGGATTTCCCATTTCCGATGCGGTTCCGGTGCGCACGGTGGTGTCACGCCCGGGAGTGCGGGAGGGCGATGACCCGCACCGCGTCCCCGGCGCGGAGGCCGCCCGGGGGGACGGCGGCGAAACCGTCGGCCAGCGCCAGGCCGCGCAGCATGGCGGGACCGCCGAAGGGCAGCGGTGCCGCGGCACCGGACCGCAGCTCCACCGGCACCAGGCTGGTGTTGCGCGGATGCCCGCGCAGATCGGCGGCGGCCGTGGCCTGCTGGAACTCGGTCTCGGCCCGCCCGCCGAGGGCGTCGAGCAGCGGCGCGGCCAGCGTGACGGTCCCGGCGACGGCGGCCAGCGGGTTCCCGGGCAGGCCGACGAGGTGCCGGACCCGGCCGTCGGCGGCGCGGGGGAGTTCGGCCAGCAGCATGGGGTGCCCGGGACGCACGGCCACGGAATCCACCAGCAGCCGGGCGCCGAGCTCGGCGAGCGTGGCGTGCAGGAAGTCGACGGGGCCGGCGGCGGTGCTGCCGGTGGTGATCACGACGTCCGCGGTCGAGTCGCGCAGCGCCTCGTGCAGCGGCTCGGCGGCGTCCGGGATGCGGCGCCGCCCGATCAGCTCGGCGCCGCAGCGCAGCCAGGGCGCGAGCATGGGGCTCAGCGCGTCCCGCACCCGGCCGCCGCGGGGCGCCCCGGAGTCGAGCAGTTCATCGCCGAGGACCAGCAGTTCCACTGTCGGCGCGCGGTGCACGACGAGCCGGTCGTACCCGGCGGCCGCGGCCAGCCCCAGCACCGCGGGCGTCACGGTGGTGCCCGCGGGCAGCAGCGGTTCGCCGACCTGGCATTCCTGCCCGCGCTTGCGGACGTCGCGCCCCGGCTCGGGCAGCGTCGCGGTCCGGTCGACGAGCAGGCCGGTGGCGCTCTCGACGCGGCCGTGCTCGCGGCGCAGCACCGCGGCCCGCCCGGGCGGCGGCAGCGCGCCGGTGGCGATGCCGACCGCGACCCCGTCGGCCAGCGGCTCGGGTTCGGTACCGGCGAGCGCCTGCCCGGCGCGCAGCCGCCACGGCCCGGGACCGGCCACGGCCCACCCGTCCATCGCGGAGCTGTCGAACGGCGGCAGGTCGGTCAACGCGGTCAGCGGTTCGGCGAGGGCGTGGCCCAGCGCGTCGTGGAGTTCGCGGTGCTGCCGCGGCAGCGGACGACCGGCGTCGCGCGCGAGGGCGCGGGCGCGGGCCCAGGGGACGTCGGTCGCGTCGTCGTGCTCCGGCATCGTCCTCGGCTGCTCCTGGTCGGTGGCGCGGGCGGCGCCGCGTGTCGGGGACCAGGGTTCGCCGGAACGCACCGCCGGTCCAAGCGGAGTTGCCGAACGGTCGATAGGCGGTCGTTATCGACGCAGGTGGCGCCGATCGGGTCCGGTCGCGGTGATCGTCTTCACCTGCCGGCGTGCCACCGGACGCGACCTGACGTCGTCCCGGACCGGCGCGGTGCCGAGCCGCGCCGCGGGAGGCGCCCGCGCGGTGCGGCCGATCGGCTGGAGAGGCCGCTCCGACCGGGCACTGGGCGTGGTCGAATGGGGCATGTTGTTCCGACAGCTCGAGTACTTCGTGGTGCTCGCCCGGGAGGGGCACTTCGCCCGCGCCGCCAACGCCTGCTACGTGTCCCAACCGGCGCTGTCCGAGGCGATCCGCAAGCTGGAGCACGAGCTGAAGGTGCCGCTGGTGCGGCGCGGGCACCAGTACGAGGGCCTCACCCCGGAAGGGGAGCGGCTGGTGCTGTGGGCGCGGCGCGTCCTGGCCGAGCACGACGCGTTGAAGCACGAGGCCGCGGCGTTGCAGACCGGCCTCACCGGCACGCTCCGGCTCGGCGTGATCCCGGCCGCGGCGAGCACCGTCGCGCTGATCACCGACCCGTTCTGCGCCGAGCACCCGCTGGCGCGGGTCCGGTTGGCGACGGACATGCGCTCGGCGGACATCCTGGAGCGGATCCGCCGGTTCGAGCTGGACGCCGGGATCATCCACCCGAAGGAGCAGGAACTGGCGGACCTGGCGGTCACCCCGCTCTACGAGGAACGGCACGTGCTGCTGGCCAGCGGTGAGCTGATCACCGGCCAGTCCGACTCGATCAGCTGGCCGGAGGCGCTGGAACTGCCGATGTGCCTGCTGGACGAGGGGATGCGCGGGCGCCAGCTCATCGACGAGGCGATCTCCGCGCGCGAGCTGGCGGTGGCGCCGCGCCTGGAGTCCGATTCACTGGTGACCTTGATCGCGCACGTCGGCACCGGCCGCTGGGCGACGATCGTCCCCGAGTCCTGGCTGCGCACCCTGCACCCGCCCGCCGGGTCCCGGGTGCTGCGGCTGGCCGACCCCGCGCCCACCGCGTCGATCGCGCTGGTCACCAGCGCGGTCGAACCGGGCTCGGTCCTCACCCGAGCCGTCCGCCGAACCGCCGAACGAGCGGCAACGGACAAGGCCTTCGGCCACCTGGGCACAACCTGACCGAAAGCCGGGCTCCTGTCAGCGGCGAAGCCGCTGAGCAGCGGCCACCTGATCAACCGGCACCGCAGCGGGTTCTCAGCGCTTTCCTCGCGAGGACAGCGTTTTCGCATGTGGCGGAGCCACCTGTGAAAACGATCCCGCAGCGAGGAAAGCGCTGAGGTTCCGCCACCCGTCCCCTACGCAACAGGGGAACGGCGATCACCCCGCGAAGCGGCGGACCGAGTTGATCTCTCCCATGTACTTGACCTCTTCGACGGTCACGGTCTGCCCCTCGGTCGGGGCGTGCACCATCTTGCCGTTGCCGAGGTAGATGCCGTCGTGGCTGCCGGAGCTGTAGAAGAAGATCACGTCCCCGGGCTTCATCTCGCTCTGCGAGACCTTCTCGCCCTCGGAGATCTGCGACTGGGTGGAGCTGGGCAGCGACACCCCGGCCTGCTTGAACGACCACTGCACGAGGCCGGAGCAGTCGAACTGGCTCGGGCCCTTCGCGCCGAAGACGTACGGGGAGCCCTGCTTGCTCAGCGCGGCGTTGACCGCCTTGATCGCGGCGCCGGAGCCGATCAGCGAGCCCACCTTGCTGCCGCCGCCGGACAGCGAGTCCTGCTCCTGCTCGGTGAGGCTCTCGTACTGCTGCTTCACCTTGGCGATCTGGGCGTCCATCTCGTCCTTCTTGCCCGCGATCTCGCCCTCCAGCCGCGCCGCGTCGGCTTCGGCCCGAGCGGCCCGCTCGTGCGCGGACCTGGCTTCCCGCTCGCCCCGCTCGGCCTGGGCGGTCGCCCCGGCGAGCTTGGTGACGGCGTCGTCGTTGTCCCGCGCGAGCACGTCCAGCGCGGAGGAGCGGTCCAGGAACTCGTTCGGCGATTCGCTGACCAGCAGCGCGGACAGCTTGCTCATCCGGGCGCCCTGGTAGGAGGCGTGCACGAACTGGTCGACCTGGCCGCGGAAGCGCTCTTCCTCGGCGCGCGCGTCGGCGGTCGTGCGCCCGGCCTGCTCCGCTTCGGCGTTCGCCCGGCCCAGCTCGTCCTGCCGCGCGGCGTGGTCGTCCTGCGCCTTCTTGTAGGCCTCGGTGAGCTCCTCGGCCTGGCGCCCCAGCTCCTTGAGCTGCTTCTGCGCGTCGGTCGCGCTGCCCGCCGGTTCCGCGGTCGCCGGGACCGAGGACAGGCCGACGGCGGTGGCGACGACCGTGGCCGCCAGCGCGGCGTTCCGCGAACGCTTCAACCGGGATGAACCCACGACACTCCTCCTGCTGCCACCGCCCGGTGGCCCCCGACCGTTCGAGGGCGCACCTGCGCGAGCCGTCCGAACCGGTCCGCGGAACGGCGAACGGCCGATCACCGCGAAACCGCGGCACAGGCTACGCACCGGGGGACGGGGTGATCTCGAACCGGGTGCGCCACGCAGCGCGAGCACCCGGTTCCACCCCGTGCACACCGCAGGTGAGCCCCGGACCGGGACGGGTGCGGCCCTCCCAGTCCGGGGTGCGGTCACCTGCCCGGCGGGCCGATGCCGACGTCCTCGCGCGGGGTGGGGCTGGTGGTGGTGATCTGCTGGGCGAGGGTGTCGCGGGCGGTGCGGGCCGCTTCGTCCCCGGCGCCTTCGGCCCGGGTGGTGACGCGGTCGAGCAGCGCGATCGCGGTGCCGTCGGCGATCAGGTCGCGGTGCAGGTCCGCGTAGGCCTGCTCGTAGGCGGCGCGGAAGTGCTCGTCGGCGAGGAAGCGCTCCTTGAGGGCGCCGCTGCCGCGAGGTCCGCCGCCGGAACCGCCCGGGCGTCCGCCGGGCTGCTCGCCGTCCGGACCGCCGGGCATCCCGCCACCGGGCATCCCGCCACCGGGTTGACCGGGCACACCGCCTTGATCTCCTGCTCCGCCGCCGGGTTCCTCGCCCGGACCGCCTCCGCCCGGGCCCATCCCCATGCCGCTGAACGACAGGTTCAGGTCCCAGGACAGCACGGTGAAGCGGTCCTGCCCGGTGTCGTACCAGAGGTAGTAGTTGTTCCCGGGCCCGTCCATGGCGTCGCCGTTGGACATCAGGTTCTGCAGCGCGAGGTACCGCGCGAACGAGGCGGTGTCCACGTGCTCGTCCAGTTCCGCGGCGAACTCCTCGTCGTCGGCCTCGTCGACGAACGACAGCAGGTCCAGCACCGGCTGCAGGTCGTAGTCGCCCTCGCTGTTGATCTGCTTGAACGCCTCCTCGTAGTCGGTGGGGTCGTCGCCCAGGTACTCGAAGGACCCGCCGGCCCGCGCCTTGTAGAGCACGCCGTCGCCGTGCTGCTCGGCCCACGCCGCGTCGGGCGGGTCGAGCAGCAACCGCGGCACCGCCGCGCCGCCGTTGACGCTGACCGTGGTGAGCGTGTACGGCTGCGTCGTCTCCCCGGCGGCCGCGGTCAGCTCCAGGGCGAGGGCCTCGTTGAGGGCGGTCGCGGTGCCGCCCGCCTCCGGGCGCAGCGTGATCTCGCTGTGGCCTTGGTAGGCGCGTCCTTCGGCGAACTCCTCGAAGCTGATGAGCCACGGCAGCTTCTCGGGCTCGTCTTCGGACAGCGATGCCATGGACGGGCCGCCGCGGCGGTTCTGCTGCCGGTCCCCGGCGTCGTCGGCGGGAGGCTCCGCGCCGTCGGCCGGAGCGTCGGCCTCGTCGGCGGGAGTCTCCGCACCATCGGCGGGAGGTTCCGCCCCGTCCACGGCCGTGCCGGTGTCGTCCGCGGGCGCATCGGCGGCGGGGTCTTGCCCGCCACCTCTCGGGACCTCCGCGTCCGGGCCGCCGCCGGGCATGCCGCCGGGGCCCCTCCCGTCCTGCCCGCGCAGGCTCATCAGGGTCGAGTTGCCCTTGAGCCGCAGCCCCACGTCCTCCACCGCGGTTCCGTCGATGGTGATGTCGGCGCGGATGAACTGCTTCTCGCCCTCCTCGCGGAAGGTGCGCATCATGTCGGCGTACTCGGCCTGGTCGAACCGGACCTCGATGCGGTGGTCCCCGCCGTCGAACAGGTCGCCGGTCCCGGCGATGTCCTGGGTGATGCTCTCCTGCACGACCGGTTCCGCGACGAACAGGGGCCGGACCCTCGCGTCCCCGAAGACGAGCAGCAGCACGGCGACGACCGCGAGCAGGCCCGCCGGGACCTTCCAGTGGTGGCGCAGCCGCACCGGGACGCGGTGCCGCCACCGGCGCTTCGGCGCCTCGGGATCCTGTGGGCTGGTCATCTCACATGTCCGTCTGGTCGTACCCGGTCAGGACGGTCGCCTTCTGCCCGGAGCTGACCTCGCGCAGGGCCTCGATCACGGCGCCCGGCTTGACGTTCTTCTTCAACCGCGCGGTGTAGGCCATCTCCAGCAGCGCGCCGCCGCGCACCGTCTCGGTGCTGATCAGCTCGTACTCGTCGGTGAACCGGATGAGCACGTCGTCGATCGCCGGGCCGCGGTCGTCGCCGTCGGCCGGGACCTGCACCTTGACGACCTGGCGCTGCACGTCCAGCGCGAACCAGTTGAGCCGGTGCATGAGCAGGACCACCGCGCAGACCAGCACCGTGGCGATGATCGCGAGCGTGTAGAAGCGCGTCCCGCAGGCCATGCCGATGCCCATGACGAGGAAGATGAACCCGACGTCGCGGGTCTCCTTGATGGCGTTGCGGAACCGCACCACCGACAGGGCGCCGACCAGCGCGAACGCCCGGGCGATGTTGGACCCGACCACCAGCATGATCAACGAGATGATCATGCCGAGCACGATCAGCGTGTGCACGTAGCTCTGGCTGTAGGAGATGTTGCGGTGGGTGGACCGGTAGGTCCAGGCGACCACGAGGCTGCACGCGAACGACAGCAGCAGCGCGATGGCCACGTCCAGGACGCTGAACGTGCCGGACAGGTCGGTGAATCCGAAGTCGAGGTTCATGGGAGGAGCTCGCGTTCTTTCTGCGGGACGTCCGGCCGCGACTCGGCGACGACGTCCTCTTCGGGAAGGTGGAAGATCGAGCGCGGGGCCAGGCCGTGCGCCTCCACGGACTGGCAGTACTTGGAGATCCGCTGGATCTGCAGGCCGTGGCGGGCGGCGAGATCGGTGATCCAGTACGGCGCGCGCTCGTTGGCCTTGACCTCCAGCACCGCGTAGTGCGGGCTGAGGATGTAGCGGTTCTCGGTCTCCGCGTTCAGGTCGAAGTCGCGGTCGCGGCCGCGGATCCGGTGGTCCATCGTCACGCGCAGCCCGAGGTCGGCGTCGACGCCCACGTAGGCCTCGCGCCGGTACCCGGTCATCGCGACCGGGCGCAGGTCCAGCCGGACGATCAGGTCGAGGACCTCGTCGACGAAGACCTGGTCGGCGCCCGGGTGCTCGATGCGTTCCCGCTGGTCGCACAGCCGGCGGGCCACGTCGTACGGCAGCAGCACCCGGCGCTTCTGCGTCACCCGGTTCACCCGTTGCTTGATCTCCACCGAGACGGGCGCGTGCTCGGCGGGCTCACCGTAGCGGCGGATCCGGAGCTTCCGGCGGAACTTCAGGCCCTCGATCTTCTCGTAGTAGAAGCGCAGCCGCCGGGTGTCGTAGTACAGGCTCCACACGTCGTAGCCGCCCGGACCGGAGTGGTGGTCCACCTCCATGCGGGCGGCGAGCTCGGCCCGGACTTCGGCGATCTGCGTCGCCGGGACCAGGTATTTGAGCTCGTAGCGGTTGAACGCGTGCAGCTTGCCCGGAGCGCGGAACCGGCTCCCCACCTCGCGGGTGTCGGGAACGGGTGCCACGTGGGCTTCGTCGGGGTCGGTGCGAGAACGGTGCCTCGACGGAGGCGACCCACCTCGCCTGCGGAAGAACATGATCGGGAACGTAGCCGAACATCCCGTGAACTCCTGGGAAACTTCCTGTGAGAACGCTGGGAACTCGCCCGCGGCCCGGACGGCGGGGCCGGATCCGGTCGCCGGTCCGACGTCCGTCCACATCGGACTTGAGTGCTCCTCCGGTGCCCGGCCCGCGCGGGTGTCCGGGGTGGGCGCGGGCGGGTTCGGCGCGCCGGAGGTCGTCTCGGTGGCCAAGGTCGTCCGCGACGTGTAACCTCTGTGGTGGTCGTTGTTTCTGGGTTCGTGTTCGCGCACGCTCGCAGGATTGTGGATGCGGGCGAGCTGCTGTCTTTGGTTAGCTGGAGTGAAGCCGCCGTCTGAGATCACCCGGCCCGGGCCTCCACGCACGTGTGGTCCGTGATACTTCCCAGCTTTCGAATGGAGATGCACATGGCTCAGGGAACCGTGAAGTGGTTCAACGCGGAAAAGGGCTTCGGTTTCATCGCCCCCGACGCGGGCGGTCCGGACGTGTTCGTGCACTACTCGGCCATCGACGGCGCGGGCTTCCGCAGCCTCGAGGAGAACCAGGCCGTCTCGTACGACGTCACCCAGGGTCCGAAGGGCCCGCAGGCCGAGCTCGTCCGCGCGGTCTGATTTCGCGCTGAGCCGCTCTCCGGCTCGTGCGATCCGCGCGAGCCGGAGACCGCGGTACCTTCCCGTCCCGCACCTGCCCGCCGCCCCGCGGCCGAGGCGTGCCGGACGGACCGGGAGCAGCGACGACCCCACCACGGCGAGGACGCCGCCCACTCAGGGCGCGACCCTCCTCCCGTCGCTCGTCGCGCACCGGTGTTCCACCTTCCGGTCGAGTCGAATCCCGCTCAGCGCGGTGCGTTCCCGGCCCACGTTCCTCCCTGCGGCCCGCAGCTGCGACGCCTCGCGTCCGCGCCGTGCCGCGCCCATCCGACTACTCGTGCTGGAGATCCCATGCGGGCCATCACACCCCACTTGATCACGAACAAACCCGTCCCGTTCACCGTGCGCGGTGACCTCGCCGGAGCCGAGGTGGCGACGCTGGCCGAGCGGCTCTGGCCCCACCTGCTGACCGCGCCACCGCAGACCGTCGTGGACCTCGCGGCGGCCGGGGAGATCGACCCGGCGGGGGTGGACCTCCTCGCCGCCGCCGACGCCTACGCGGTCCACAGAGGACTGCGGCTGCGCATCACCGGTGCGGCACCTGCCGTGCGGACCGCGTTGCGCGCCGCCGGGGTGGAGGCTTTCCCGGCCGGTGGCGAGGTGGTGCCGAGGCGAACGTCCGGGCGCCGTCCCGCCGAGGTCCCGGCCTGATGCGCCGGATCCGGTACGTCGCGCTGACCTTGGCCGAGGACGCCTGGCAGATCACCGATGCCGAGGGCCAGCACACCGCACGGGTCATCGGCACCGAAGCCGAGGCCGTGGCCAGCGCCCACCGCCAGCTCGCCGTCGTCGGCGGCGGCCGGGTGCTCGTCACGGGCTGACCCGGAACTCCGCCGCACGGCGGACATCCCACTTCGAAAGGATCGACCGATGAACCTCTCCGCAACCGATCACCCGACCCGCACGGCCCCGGCCCCTCGCGTGGTCGCCCCGCGCGCGCCGGTCGCCCCGGTCGCGTTCCTCGCGCCGGGCCCGGAAGCCGAGGTCCCGGAAACCCAGCGCCGGAGCGCGGAGCGGGACGGCGAGCTCCTGCGCGCCCCGTTCACCCCCGGCGCGGCAGACGACCGCTGAGCGGTCCCGCCGGCCCGCGACGGCCTTGGCGAGTTCCTCTGCGCGCCGCCCGGTGCCGAACACCGTGCGCGCCTCCCTCGGCGAGGTGTTGCGCGGCGCGCTTCCCGGCCGCTTCGGTGTGGTAAGCCTTGCTCCATCATGGGAGATCGCGCGGAGCACGTGCAGGGCGCGGTGCGCCGGTTCAGGACGTCGGACGGCCGCACCTTGCACGGACGAGAGCTGGAAGGGCCACCCGGTGCGCCGACCGTGGTCTTCGAGGCGGGGGCGGCAGGGACCGGTAGCACGTGGGCGCTGGTGCAACCGGCCGTCGCCGAGTTCGCCCGGGCCGTCGTCTACGACCGCAGCGGGCTGGGCGCCAGCGAACCCGATCCGGTCTCCCGCACGCTGCGGCGGATGGCTGACGACCTCGGCTCGGTGCTCGACGCGCTCGGGCCCGGGCCGTTCGTGCTCGTCGGGCACAGCGCGGGCGGACCGCTCATCCGCCTCGCCGCCGCCGACCGGCCGGAGCGGGTCGCGGGGCTCGTCCTCGTGGACCCGAGCGACGAGGCGTCGCGGACGCTGTTCACGCCCGCGTTCCGCACCGCCGAGAAGTGGGTGGTCCGGATCAACCTGATGCTGGCCCGTGCTCGCCTGCTCGGACCGCTGTGCCGGCCGATGGTGCGGCCGCTGCCCGCGGACGCGCGCCGCGATCTGGCGCGCGAGGGGTTCACCCCGCGGCTGGTGCGCACCCAGGCCGAGCAGTCGCGCACCTTCCTCGACGAGCTGCTCGCCTTCCGCGCCGCACCGCCGGACCTCGGCGACCTCGCGGTCGTGGTGATCTCCGGGGGCCGCACCGGCGGCGGCATGAACGCGACGGTGCGGGCCGACGCGAACGCGAGCCACGCGCACCGGGCCGCGCAGTCCCCGGCGGGCAGGCACGTGGTGGCGGAGCTCTCCGGTCACCAGGTGCCGATCGCGGAACCGGACGTGGTGGTCCGCGAGATCCGGCGCCTCCTCGGCTGAGCGCCGCGCTGCTCCCGGGCCGCGGCGCCGCGGCGGGTGCTGACCTCGACGCCGACCCGCAGGCCGGTGATCCGGCGCGCGTCGTCCCGGTGCTCCGGCCACGTGCTCCGGGGAACCGCGGATCGAGCTCGGATGCCACCGCACGTCCGCTCGTGGCCGGTGCGGTCCCCGCACGCCGGTGGTGGCGCACCGGATCGCGGCGCTCCACCACCGGGTGCGGTCGACGCCGGATCGCCGGGGAGGCGGCGGAACCGGCGCCGGGCGTGATCAGCCCGGGCCGGGCCGTTCCGCCCCTCCCGGAACCGGCGCGGACGCCCCGGTCGGGGCCGGTGCCCGTTCCGGGTGCCAGAAGTCCGCACCCTTGATGTTCAGCGCCACCGGGTCGAAGACCGGGTCGACGCCGAGCTTGCGCTGCCGGTCGTAGTCGCGGCAGATCTTGTGCACGACCGGGTACAGCAGCACCAGGCACGCCAGGTTGACCCACGCGATCAGCCCGAGCCCGATGTCGCCCGCGGCCCACACCAGGTCCGCGTCGAGCACCGAACCGGCGAACACCACCGCGACCGTGCCCAGCCGCAGCACCATCGTCCACCCCGGACCCTTCCGCCCGTCCAGCAGGAAGAGCAGGTTCGAGTTCGCGACGTAGAAGTACAGCAGCAGGCAGGTGAATCCGAACAACAGCACCGCCACGGCGACGAATCCAGCGCCCCACCCGGGAACGAGCGTGTCGATGGCCGCCTGCACCCAGTTCGGCCCGGCGTCGAGGCCCGGCACGTTCTCGATGAAGAACCCGCCGGAGTGGTCCGAGACGTTGTACTTCCCGGACACCACCATCATCAGCCCGGTCGCCATGCAGATCAGCAGCACGTCGATGTAGATGCTGAAGCTCTGCACCAGACCCTGCTTGCCGGGGTGCGAGGTGCGCGCCGCGGCGGCCGCGAAGGTCGCCTCGCCGAGCCCGTTCGCCGAGGCGAACACGGCCCGCCGCACGCCCCACGCCACGGCCGCACCGGTGATCCCGGCCAGCATCGGTTCCTGCCCGAACGCGGAACGCACGATGAGCGACACCGCCGCGGGCACGTTCTCGATGTTCGTGCCGATCACCGCGAGGGCCAGCACCAGGTAGCCGACCGCCAGCACCGGCACGAGCAGCTGCGTCACCTTCACGATGCGGGTGGTGCCGCCGAAGATGATCGCCGCGATCAGCGCGGTGATGATCAGCGCCGGGATCCACGACGGCAGCCCGAACGCGAGCTTCGCGCTGGAGGCGATGGTGCTCACCTGGAACCCGGGGAAGACGAACCCGTACCCGACGAGGCCGAGGACCGCGACGAGCCCGCCGAGGAACGGGATCCGCAGGCCGTGCTTGATGTAGTACGGCATGCCTCCGATGTCCTCGTTCGCCTTCTGCCGGTCCTCGTCCTGCACCTGGCGCTTGAACACCTGGGACAGGGCCGCTTCGGCGTAGCCGACGGTGCAGCCGACGAGCCCGGTGAGGCCCATCCACAGCAGCGCGCCCGGGCCACCGCCGCCGATCGCGGTCGCGACCCCGGCGATGCTGCCCACGCCGACGCGGCTGCCGAGTGCGAGCACCAGCGCCTGGAACGAGGACAGCCCGCCGGACTCGCCCGGCGTGTCCCGCAGCTGCCGGAGCATGTCCGGGACGCGGCGGAACTGCACCGCCTTGGTCGCGATCGTGAACAGCACGCCCAGTGCGATGGCGAAGTAGGCCATCGGCGTCCAGATGGCGTCGGCTACCGCCGAGAGGCGTTCCGCGAGGGAGGACAGGTCCATATCACCGCGCCTCCTCCCGGATCGCGGCCAGCGCTTCCTCCACGCGGGCCGTGCTCACCTCGTCGAGCGGCGAGGTGGGGCGCCGCGGCGAGCCGACGTCGAGCCCGCGCAGCGCGACCCCGGCCTTCACCGCGGGGATGAACGGCGCGGAGATGAGCGAGTCGATGACCGGGTACAGCGCCTTCCACCGCGCGAGCGCACCGGACAGGTCGCCCTCGGCGATGCTCCGGCTGACCGCCACGATCTCCTCCGGGACGACGTTGGCCGCACCGGCCATGACGCCCGCGGCGCCTTCGACGAGCGCGCTGTAGATGTAGACGTCCCAGCCGATGAAGGTGCCGATGACGTCGCGGTGGTGGTGGATCAGCTGCAGCGCCTGCTCCCAGTTGGCGCTGGAGTCCTTGATGTACCGGATGTTGCCGGTGCTCTCGGCGAGCCCGCGCACGGTCTCCGGGTCGAGGTTGACACCGGTCGCGGCGGGGATGTTGTAGAGCATGATCGGCAGTTCGACCGAGGCTGCGACGTCTTCGAGGTACGCGACGGTCTCGTCGAGCGTGATCGGCTCGTAGAACGGGGTGACGAGCATGAGCACGTCGGCGCCGCTGCGCTCGGCGGCGCGGGAGAGCCGGATGGCTTCGGCGGTGCTGGTGGCGCCGGTCTGCGCCACGACCGGGACCCGGCCCGCGGTGTGCTCGACGACGGTGTCGACGAGGCGGAGCCGCTCGTCCGGGCTCAGCGCGCCGACCTCGGCGGTGGAGCCGGCGGCGACGACACCGTCCACACCGGACTCGACGGAGCGGTCGACGACCTTCTTCAGCACGGGCAGGTCGATCGCCTCGTCCTGGTCGAACGGTGTGACCAGAGCGGTGAGGACGCCGTTGAGGTTGTTCGTCACGGGTGTTTCTCCTTCTCTGCTGCGACGGTGTGGCGGGTCAGACGACAGCGGGCGCGGGTGCGGCCCGGTGGGGTCGCCGTTCGGTGGCGAGGAGGCTCGCTGCCTCCTGCGCGGCCGAGAAACCGGAGGTGATGGCGCTCTCGGTGTAGAGCGTTCCGAGGTAGTCGCCGGCGAGGAACACGCGGTCGGCGCCGCGGGTGAGCGTGGACTGGAGCTTGGCGCGGCCGGGGAACGAGTACGGGGAGGCGACCGCCCAGCGCTCCGCTTCCGCTTCGACGACGGTGTCCGCGAAGCCGTGCCCGAGGATCTGGTCGAGGTCGGCCAGGTGGGTGCCCACCACCTCGTCGTCGGACTTGTCCAGCAGTGCCCGGCCGAGCGAGGCGGGGGAGAAGGTCATGAAACTGCCGCCGGGCTGCCGCGCGGATTCGGTGCCGCGCACCAGGTTCGCCTGGTTCAGCGCGATCGCGAACGAGCGCTTCGGGGCGGCGATCGCGTAGATGTCGTCCCAGGGGCGCGCGGAGGTCTCGTCGGTGAGGAAGGCGGAGCTGACGTGCGGCCCGTACTCGATGCGGCCCAGCGCGTCGCGGAGTTCGGCGGGCAGGTCCACCCCGATGCGGTGCGAGACGTCGGCGGTGGTGGCGAGCACGACGGTCCGGGCCTCGACCTCGTGGTCCACGCCGTCCTGGCGGTAGCGCACCACCACGGAGCCGGGTTTGCGCACGATCTCCTGGACGGCGGCGCCGAGCCGGACGCGGTCGCCGAGCGCGGCCGAGATCGTTTCGGTGAGGGTGGAAGGGCCGCCGACGATGCCGCGGCTGAGGCCCTGCCCGAAGCCGAGCACCAGGCTGAAGTAGCCGATGCCCGCCCCGGCCGAGATCTGGTCCATGTCCCCGGCCGAGCGGGTGACGGTCGTCCGGAACAGCGCCGCCGCGTCCTCGGGCAGGTTCCCGACGAAGTCCTGGAACGAGCGGTCGTTGGCGAAGTCGTAGATGCGCTGCTGCCGCGCGGCACCGGATTCGCCGGGGCGCTTGCGCACCACGCCGGTGTAGCGGGCGACTTCGGCGACGACCTTGAGCCCGGCGCGCACGGTGCCGATCCGCGCCGCGGTGGGCATCGGGATCCGGAACGGGTAGGTCGCGATGTGGCCCTTCTTGAGGAACTTCCCGTTCATCGCCAGCGCCTGCAGCGAGCCGGGGACGGCCATCGCGGCGACGCCGATCTCGTTGAGCAGCGCGTCGGTGGAGGAGTCGGCGCCGGCGAAGACGTGCCCGCCCCAGTTCAACCAGTAGCGCCCGCGGCGTTCCGAGCGGATCCGGCCGCCCACGCGCTCGTCGGCTTCGAGGAGCAGCGCGTCCCAGTGCCGGAGCCGCCAGGCCGCCGACAGGCCGGCCAGGCCGGCTCCGATGACGATCGCGTCCTTCATCTGTCACTCCATTCGTGGTCCGCGAGGTGGGTGCCGTCGAGCGGCGGTCGTGCGGGCGCTTCCCGCGGTGCGGGGCGTGCCGGTGGTCCGGGCGCGCGGAGGTCGCGGCCGCGAGGGGGCGCGTCCGGGCGGGAGGAGCGGGGGAGGCGGTGCGGCGCGGTGCGCACCGGGCATGGCCACGGGTCGTCCACGACGCCTCCCTCCGTTGGGATGAACTCGTCCGGGCTGGGCCGGGCGGTCAGGGTGGGGCGCGCGCCCCGCTGCGATCAGGCCGGAGCGGTGATGGGCGCCACTGACCCGAGAATGTAATCTGTGATCACAAATCAAATCAACCCTTTCGGGGGTATGAACTCAACCGGCCCCGGAGTGGACGCGGCGGCGGGGCGCAGCCGCAGGTACGGGTTGCGGCGACCCGCGATCGACGCAACTAACCTGTGATCCGTGGCCACCTCCCGACGCATCGAGCCGACCCTGCTGACCGACCAGGTCTACGAGTTCCTGCACGACGCGATCTTGAACGGCGAGTTCGCCGCGGGCGCGCGGCTGCGGATCCGGGACGTCGCCGCGGAGGTCGGCACCAGCGTCATGCCGGTCCGGGAGGCGATCCGGCGGCTGGAGGAGGCCGGGCTGGTCGAGCGCGAACCGCACAAGGGCGCCGTCGTCCGCGGGCTCTCGCTCGAAGAGCTCATCCACGTGTACGAGGCGCGGCGGGTGCTGGAGGTGGCCGCCGCGCGCGCCGGAGCCGAGCGCATCGACGCGGCCGGGCTCGCCACGATGCGCGCCGAGTACGAGCGGATGCTCGTCAGCCTCCGCGAACGGCGCGTCGTCGAGAGCCTCGACCACGATGAGGCCGTCCTGGAGACGCTGTACGCGGCCTCCGGGAACCCGGTGCTGGTGCAGCTGATCCGCAACCTGTGGCGGCAGTGCCGCCCGTACAAGATCGTCGGTGCGCAGGGTACGGTCGAGACGGCAGCGGACGATTCGCTGTGGCTGTACCAGGAACGGCTCATCGCTGCCGCGGAGCGGCACGACGCCGAGGCCGCCGCCACGGCTTCGGACGAGTCGCTGCGGGACGCGACCGGTCGGATCGAGGCGCTGCTGGCCGCGCAGCGCTCCGGCTGACGGCCACCGCGTCCCGCGGGAGCTCGGCCCGGCGCGGCCGCGCCCGGCGCCCCCGGAAGCCGTCGGCGGCCAGGAGCGCCAGCGCCACCGCCAGCAGCCCGTAGACGCCGATCGACGCCGCGTCCAGCCGTTCGCCCAGCAGCAGCGCGGCGGCGAACAGCAGCACCGGCTCGACGTAGCTCAGCAGGCCGAACAGCGGCATCGGCAGCAGGCCGGACGCGGCCAGGTAGGCGCTCATCGCGACCGCTCCGGCGAGGCCGGCGGCGAGCACCGCGGCCTGCCCGCCCGGCGTGCTCGCCCCGGGGACGGCGAACACGAGGGCGATCGCGAACGGCGCGCCGAGCAGCACCTCGCCGCCGAACGCGGCCGGACCGTCCAGGCCCGCGCGCTTGCGGGCGGTGAAGTACACCGCGTACCCGACCGCGACCACGAACGTCACCCAGGACAGCGCCAGCGTGGTGCCGATCCGGATCGCCACCGCGGCGGCGGCGATCCCCACCGCGATCCACTGCACCCGGCTCACAGCGGCTCCGAAGACCAGCCGGCCGACGATCACCAGCACGATCGGCAGCAGCAGGAAGCCGAGCGAGGCGTCGAGCGCGTGCTCGTGCACCGGCGCCCACGCGAACAGCCACAGCTGGAGCCCGATGAGGGCGGAGAGCGCCACGAACGCGAGCGGGCGCCACCACCGGGCGCGGAGCGCGGTCCGGAACGCCGCCGCGTGCGCCCGGCCGCGGCGGGTGCCGAGCAGCGCGAGGTAGAACGCGGCGGTCAGGATGACGCGCCAGCCGAACACCGCCTCGGCCGATGCGTCGACCAGCCCCGAGGTGAGGAAGATTCCGCCGAAGAGGGCTGATGCGGCCAACGATGCGGCGGTGCCCTTGGCGCGCTCGGATCCGTCGCGTTCCACGCTGCCTCCTTGCGCGAAGCCGTTCCCGGAAGGGAGTATGTGATCTGTGATCACATCCTAGGTTATCGACGGATCACGCCGAGACGAAAGGATTTCCCATGTCCCGGACCAGCACCCACGACAACGCCAACGCCGTGATGCGCCGCGCGGGCGAACGCACCCCCGCCCGCGACTCGTTCCCGCCCCTCGGGCACTTCATCGACGGCGCCTTCCACACCACCGCCGCCGAGACGATCGCCCTGATCGATCCGTCCACCGGCGGGACCGTCGCCGAAGTGCCCAGCGGCACCCGCGCCGACGTGGACCGGGCGGCCGCCGCCGCACGCGCCGCTTTCGCCGACTGGGGCCGGACCACCCCGCGCGAACGCGCCGACCTCCTGCTGGAGATCGCGAGCCGCGTCGAGGCGCGCGCGGACGAGTTCGCCCGGCTGGAATCCCTCGACACCGGCAAACCCCGCACCGTCGCCGCCGACGACGTCCAGGGCACCGTCGACGTCTTCCGGTTCGCCGCGGGCGCGGGCCGCGCCTTCACCGAGGCCGGGGCCGCCGAGTACGTGCGCGACCACACCTCGATCCTGCTGCGCGAACCGGTCGGCGTCGTCGGCGCGATCGTGCCGTGGAACTACCCGCTGCTGATGGCCGCGTGGAAGATCGCGCCGATCCTCGCCGTCGGCGACACCGTGATCGTCAAGCCCGCCGAGCAGACGCCGCTGACGCTGCTGCTGCTCGCCGACGTGGTGCGCGACCTGCTGCCCGCCGGGGTGTTCAACGTCGTGCTGGGGATCGGTCCCGTGGTCGGCGCGGCGCTGGCCGAGCACCCGCAGATCGACCTCGTCGCCGTCACCGGCAGCGTCGGCAGCGGCCGGGCCGGCGCGGCGGCCGCGGCCGACTCCGTCAAGCGGGTGCACCTGGAACTCGGCGGCAAGGCGCCCGTGGTGATCTTCGAGGACGCCGATCTCGAAGCCGCCGCCGAAGCGCTGCGCACCGCCGGGTACTGGAACTCCGGGCAGGAATGCGGCGCGGGCACCCGCGTGCTCGTGCACGAGAGCGTCGCGGACCGGTTCGTCGAGCTGCTCGCCGAGCAGGTGGGCGCCATCGCAGTCGGCGAACCCGGCGCCGGGGACGACATCGAGGTCGGTCCGCTGATCTCGCAGGCCCAGCTGGACCGCGTGCGGGGGTTCGTCGAGCGCGCCGAGGGCGAAGGCGCCCGCGCCGTCGTGGGCGGCCGCGCGCTGCCCGGCCCCGGTTTCTTCCTGGCACCGACCGTCCTCGTCGACGTCGAGCAGGGGACCGAGGCCTCGCGGGAGGAGATCTTCGGGCCGGTGATCACGGTCGAGACCTTCCAGGACGAGGAGGAGGCCGTGACCAGGGCGAACGATGTCGTGTACGGGCTGGCGGCCTCGGTGTGGACGACGAACGCCGCGCGTTCCCTCGACGTTCCGCGCCGCCTGGACTTCGGCACGGTGTGGGTCAACAGCCACCTCGTGCTCGCCAGCGAGGTCCCGTGGGGCGGGTTCAAGGGATCCGGCTACGGGCGGGACCTGTCGGTGTACGCGCTCCAAGACTTCTCGCGGACCAAACACATCCAGCTCAACCACGCTCGATGAGCGAACGGCGGCCACCCGGCGAGGAACCGCGCGGTGGCCCGTCCACCGCATCTCCGCCGGGGGGCGCGGGCCCCCCCCCGGGGGGGGGGGGCCCCCGCCCCGGCCCCCCCCCCCCCGCCCCCCCGGGGGGGGCCCCCGCGGCC
>NZ_JAIUKB010000003.1:42704-74783 GCF_020176785.1 Saccharopolyspora sp. 6V
CCTCGGGGCCGCGGCGGGGCGGGCGCCCCGCCCCCCCCGCCCGCGGGGGGGCCGGGGGGCCCCGGGGGGGGGGGCCGCCCCCCCCCCCCGGGCCCGCCCGCGCCGTCCTGTCGCGGCGGATCCGCGGCGGCCGGGGCGCGGTCGCTGACCCGGCCCGGGCTTCCGCGCGGCACCTGCGCGGGAGCCCGGGCCGCCTCACCGCGCTGGACGGGCCGCCCGTGCGGGAAGCGCGCGGGCGCGCACTGCTCGCGCCGCGCCGTCGGAGGTCGTGGCCGCGACGACCCGCTACTCCTCAGTCCGTTGTGGACGAGTTATGCTCCCGCCTCGCCGCGGGGAAATCCGCTCGGTCGCGATCTGAGCGGACGGCGTGCCACCTAACCGGGGGTTCCGGCGATGACGGCGAGGAGTTCGGCCGGTCCCTCGTCGACCGAGCGGAAGTGGTGCGGCTGGCCGCCCAGGAAGTACGCCGAGTCGCCGGTGCCGAGCACCTCGGTGCGGTCCGGGAAGCGGAGCTCGACCCGGCCGCGCAGCACCAGCACGAACTCGTCGCCGTCGTGCTCGCGGAAGGTGCACTGCGCGGAGGTCGCCGTCGGGTGCAGCACGAACGGCAGCATCTGCTTGCCCGCCATCCGCCTGGCCAGTCCGGTGTAGGGCGAGCTGTCCGGCGGGGTGTGCCGCGCCCCGTCCTCGCGCGCGTCGGCGCGGCTCGGCGCCGACATGGTGATGGTGCTGCCGATGTCCTACTGGAAGCTCGCCCCCGACGAGGTCCGCGCGCACGTCGCCGCGGTCGGCGCCAGCACCGACCTGCCGATCATGGTCTACAACAACCCGGCGACCAGCGGCATCGACCTTCCCCCGGAATTCCTCGTCGACCTGGTCGAGACGATCCCGAACGTCGTGGCGATCAAGGAGTCCAGCGGCGACATCACCCGTATGCAGCGCATCGTCCGGCTCGGCGGCGGCGAGGTCCCGTTCTTCAACGGGTCCAACCCGCTCGCGTTCCTCGCGCTGGCGGCCGGGGCGACCGGCTGGTGCACGGCGGCGCCCGCGCTGTGTCCGCGGCAGGTCCTGGACCTGCACCGGCGGTCGCCGACGGGGAGCTCGGCCGGGCGCGGCAGATCTCCGGGAAGTTGTTGCCGCTGCTGGAGTTCATCCTCGCCCGCGGGCTGCCCACCGCGGTCAAGTCCGGGTTCGCCGAGCTCGGCGTGGACACCGGGGTGCCGCGGCTGCCGCTGCAACCGCTCGACGCGGCGGGCACCGAACAGCTCCGCACCCTGCTGTCCGACCTGGACATCACCGCGGCCGACGTCCCCGCCGCGAGCTGAACACAGGGCCGGGGTGCGGCCTCCGCGCACCCGGCCCGGCACCGTCCTGGTTGCCCCCGTGCGGTGCGGGCCGGCCGAGCTCATGAAGTCCTGATAGGACGGTGCCGTCGAGGAGGCGCGGATGCGGTCCGAGCCCACCGCGGCCCCTCACTGATCGGCCTGCTCGGCGGGGTCGCGGAGGAACGCGGTCAACGCGGTCGCGAGGGCGGGCAGCGGCAGCAGCACGGCCAGCGCCGCGGTGGTGCCGTGGACGTTGGCGAACGCGCCCAGCGCGGGCACCGCCGCCCCGCCGCTGCTGACCGAGATGCCGAGGGTGACGGCCCCGGCCACGCCCAGGTTCCGCGGCAGGTAGTGCTGCCCGAGGGTGGTGTGCACCGGCAGCGGCAGGTTCACCGCCGCCCCGAGCGCGGCCGCGGCCACCAGCGCGATCGGCACCGCGGGCGCGGTGATCAGGCAGCCGAGCAGCAGCAGGCCGGTCACGTGGCTCACCCGGAGCACGGTGAGCCGCCCGAACCGCTCGACCAGTCCGCCGCCCGCCAAGGTCGACAGCGCCCCGGCACCGGAGAACAGGACCAGAGCCAGCGATGCGGTGCTCGGCGTCGCGCCGAGGCGGTCCGCGACGGACAGCACCAGGAAGGTGCTCACCCCGTAGAACAGCACCGACCGCAGCACGATGATCAGCGTCAACCAGCCGAACTCCCGCCACCTGTTGAGGCCGGCCACCAGCGCCCCGGACTCGCCGTCCGGTTCGCCGCCCGGTTCGGGGGAACGGCCGCGGAAGCGGCCGACGATGACCGCGGCGACCGCGGGCACCGCCAGCAGCGGCGTGGCCGCCAGCCCGAACGGCAGCAGCACCGCCCCGGCCGCGACCGGGCCCGCCGCGTAGCCGGCCAGACCGCCGAAGGTGAACCACCCCATGCCCCGATCGCCGGTTCCGGTGCGGTGCACGGCCTTCGCCGCCGCCGGGTGGTAGGCGGCGACGCCGATCCCCGAGAGCACCAGCGCGGCGCAGGTCGCCGCGTACGAGGCGGTCGAACCGACCGCTCCGACCCCGGCCGCGGCGAGCAGCAAGCCCACCGCCCGGACCCGGCCCAGCGCCGGTCCGCGATCCGCCAGGACCCCGAACAGCGGCTGGGCCAACGAGGACACCAGCGTCGCGGCGAGCACCACGCCACCTGCGTGGGCGTAGTCGTAGCCGCGCTCCGCGACCAGCAGCGGCACCAGCGCGGGCACCACGCCTTGGTAGAAGTCGGTGACCCCGTGCTCCGCGGACAGGGCGAACGCGCCGCGGTGCCGCGCGATCGTGTCGGGCAGGACGGGTTTTCGGCGCAGTGGCACCCGAATTCGCTCCCGTTCGGGCGGCGCGCCGCTTCGGGACGTGCCGCATCGGCGGAGCGGTGGGCTCCGCTGTCGGATGTGTCGATCTGTCGGACGTGCCGGGGTGCCGGACGTGCCGGGACCCGGCCGCCGATCAGTCCCGGTCGCCCGGTGGTGCTCCGGACACGGCCCGCGAGATCCGGTCGGCGGCGTCGCGCACCAGCCGTCCGGCGCGGTCCAGGTTCCGGGCGAGGCGGAAGGTCGGTGCGGACACGTTCACCGCGGCGACGATCCGCCCGCGGAAGTCGCGGACCGGTGCGGCGGCCGCGACCAGGCCCTCCTCGAACTCGTCGCGGGAGACCGCGTAGCCGCGCTCGCGCGCCTCGTGCAGCCGGGAGATCACTCCGGCGACGTCCCGCGGTGCTCGCGGTCCGCCGGTGTCGAAGGGGGCGTCGGCGAACATGGCCTCGAGCTCGTCGTCCCGGTGGTCCAGCAGCAGCGCCCGGCCGGTGGCGCTGCGGTGCAGCGAGCTGCGCTGCCCCACCCAGTCGGTGGTCTGCACGGTGCGCGCCGGTGTCTCGGACAGCACGGTGAGCGCCGCGTCCCCGGACGGCACCGTCAGGTAGACGCGTTCGTTCGTCGTGGTCCGCAGCCGTCGCAGCACCGGGGGTGCCTCGGCGAGCAGCCGCTGGTGCCCGGCCTGGTCGGCCATCGTGAACACCCGCCACCCGAGGCGGTAGCCGAGCGTCTCCGGATCCCGGTCGACCATCCCCGTCTCCTCCAGCGCGCGCAGCGCCCGGGACACCTGGGACTTCTCCTTGCCGACGCGACGGGCGATCTCGACGACACCGAGCCCGCCCGCCTCGCCGGATGCCGGTTCGCCCAGCGCCTGCAGGATCGCCATCGCCCGGTGCACCGCCGACGCGTTCTCACCGCTCATGCCACGATCCTCGCCGCCCGGCGCGACAGTGGCAACCTCCGTTGCTGCTGGAGCAACTCAGTGGAGTTCGAGGCGCCGGACGGTGCCGATGACCGCCAGCCCGAGCCGTTCGGGGGCGCCGTGCTCCCCGGTGAGCAGCTCAAGGTCACCGAGGCCGCGCCGCGCTCGGGTCAGCGGCCGGTCCACCGGGGTGGTCGGCGTTCGGCGAAGGCGCGGGGGCCTTCTTCGGCGTCCGCGGAGGTGAGCGCCGCCCGGTAGTGCGGGAGCGCGTCGCCGCGCAGCAGCCGCTGGCCGGCTTCGACGTCGAGGGCGGCGGTTCGGCGGGTGATCTCCTTGATGGCGGTGACCGCGAGCGGTGCGGCCGCGCAGATTCGGCGCGCGAGCCCGTCGGCTTCGGCGAGCAAGTCGGCGGCGGGCACGACCCGGTTGATCAGGCCGTACCGGTGCGCTTCCGCCGCGGTCATCCGGCGCCCGGTGAGCAGCAGTTCCGCGGCGATCGCCCGCGGCAGCCGTTGCGGGAGGCGCAGCACGCCGCCGGAATCGGGGACGATGCCCAGCGTCGCCTCGGGCAGCGCGAACTCGGCGTGGTCGGCGGCGACGACGAGGTCGGCGGCCAGCGCGAGTTCGAAGCCGCCGCCGAGCGCGAGCCCGTTCACCGCGGCGATCACCGGCTTGTCGAGCGCGAAGAACTCGGTGAGCCCGGCGAACCCGCCCGGCCCGTGGTCGGCGTCCACGGCCTCGCCCGCCGCGGCCGCCTTGAGGTCCCAGCCCGCGGAGAAGAAGCGGTCCCCGCCACCGGTCAGCACCGCGACGCGCAGCGCGTCGTCCCGGTGCAGCCGGTCGAACGCCGCATGCAGCGCGCGGCTGGTGGGCACGTCGACGGCGTTCGCCGAGGGCCGGTCCAGGGTGATCGTCAGGACGCCGTCGTGGACGTCGGTGCGCACCGGGTCAGTCATCGGAACTCCTCGCCTCCCGCACCAGCACGTCGACCGCGACGGCGCCGTGCGGGAGCGCCAGCAGCGGGTTCACGTCGAGTTCGAGCAGCCGCGGGTCGGCGCGGGCGTGCTCGGCGATGGCGGCGACCGCGTCCACCACCGCGTCCACGTCGGCGGCGGGGCCGCGGAACCCGGTCAGCAGCGGCCAGATCCGCAACTCCGCCAGCGCGGTGCGGATCTCCGCCCGGGTGACCGGCAGCAGCAGCGTCACCGCGTCGCGCACCAGCTCGACCAGCACGCCACCGGCGCCGACGGTCAGCGCCGGGCCGAACCGCGGGTCGCGGCGCACCCCGACGATCAGCTCGGCGACGGCGCCGCCGACCATCCGCTCGACCAGGAACCGGTCGGCGAGCCCGGACATCGCCGCCACCGCCGCCCGCACCTGCTCCCGGTCGGTCAGGCCGAGCCGGACCCCGCCCGCGTCGGACTTGTGCGCCAGATCGGCCGAGACCGCTTTGACCACGACGGGGAAGCCGAGTTCGGCGGCCGCTGCCGGGGCTTCCGGTTCGGACACCACGCGCCCGTCCGGGACGGTCACGCCGCGGGCGGCGAGCACGCGCTTGCCGGTGGGTTCGTCCAGCAACCGGTCCCGGCCACCCAGCTGCGGAACCGGTTCCAGCGGTGCGGGCGGGTCCGGATTCCGCTGCGCCGCACCGATGTCCGCGGCGGCGGCGAGCGCGGCGGCGCAGTCCGCGGTGCCCTGCATCGGCGCGATCCCGGTGGCCAGCAACCGGTCCCGCACCGGTTCCGGCAGCCCCTCCGGCAACGAGCTCACCACGCAGGCCGGGCCCGGGTCGGTGGCGTGCGCCGCGCCGAACGCCTCGACGGCGATGTCCCAGGTCGCCTCTTCGCAGCGGTCGCCGCGCGGAAAATCGGCCAGCAGCAGGTGGCAGTCGACGCCCGCGCGGAACAGCTCGGTGAAGCAGGCGGTCTGCGCGTCCCGGTCGCCCCAGATGTAGGTGTGGTAGTCGAGCGGGTTCGCCACCGACACCCGCTCGCCGAGCAACGTCCGCATCCGGCGCTGCACCGCGGCGGGGAATTCGGGCAGTTCCAGCCCGGCCCGCTCGGCGAGGTCCGCGAGCAGCGCGGCCTCACCGCCGGAGGCGCTCGCCGAAGTGATGCGCCGACCGGGGAGCGGACCGTTGGCGTGCAGGAACTTCAGCGCCTCCACGAAGGTGCTGACGTGCCGCACCCGCGCCATCCCGACCCGCCGGAACAGGGCGTCGCACAGCTCGTCCGAACCGGCCAGCGAACTGGTGTGGCTCAACGTCGTGCGCGCCCCGGCCGCGGAACTCCCGGTCTTGAGCACCACGATCGGCACGCCGCGGCGCAGCGCGCGGAGCCCGGCGCGGGACAGCCCGGCGACGTCGTCCACGCCCTCCAGGTGCAGCCCGATCGCGGTGATCCGCGGATCGTCCAGCGCGGCGTCGATCAGCTCGGCGACGGCGGTGACCGCGCCGTTGCCGAGCGCGACGAGCTGCGCGAGCGGCAGGGACCGGCGCTGCATGGTCAGGTTCTGCCCGACGGTGCCGCTCTGCGCGATCACCGCGACGCCCCGGTCCACCCGGTGCCCGCCGTGCTCCTCCGGCCACAGCGCCGCGCCGTCCAGGTAGTTGAGCACGCCCAGGCAGTTCGGCCCGATCAGCGGCATCCCGCCCGCCGCCGCCACCAGGGACCGCTGCAGCGCGGCCCCGGCGGCGTCGTGCTCGGCGAATCCCGAGGCATGGCAGACCACGCCCCCGGCGCCGCGCGCGGCCAGCTCGCGGACGGTGGTCACGGTGGCCGCAGGCGGCACCGCGAGGAACGCGGCGTCCGGTGCTTCCGGGAGTTCGGCGGTGCTGCGGACGCAGGGAATCCCGTCGATCTCGGCCCGCCGGGGGTGCACCGGCGTGATCCGCCCGGCGAAGCCGATCTTGCGGCTCTGCCGGATCGCCGCGGCGGCCGCGGCTCCGCCGTAGACGGCGACGTGCCGGGGCGCCAGCAGGCGGTGCAGGCCGCGCCCTGTCGTGTCCGATGTGGACTCGGTCGTCATGTCGAGCTCCTCGCGGTGCTGAATCGTCCACAGTGGATGGAGGTCAACCGCCCAGCGGCCGCAGCAGCGAACGCGAGATGATGTGCCGCTGGATCTCGCTGGTGCCGTCCCAGATCCGCTCCACCCGCGCATCGCGCCAGAAGCGCTCGACCGGCAGCTCGGACATCAACCCGGCGCCGCCGAAGACCTGCACCGCGCCGTCGGTGATGCGGGCCAGCGCCTCGGTGGAGAACAGCTTGGCCATCGCCGCGTCCCGGTCCGACATCGCGCCCCGGTCGAGCTTCGCGGCGGCCCGCAAGGTGAGCAGTTCCGCGGCCTCCAGCTCGGTGGCCATGTCGGCGAGCGGGAACGACACCCCCTGGAAGCGCCCGATGTTCCGGCCGAACTGCTCGCGCTCGGCCGCCCAGGACGTGGTCATCTCCAGCACCCGCCGGGCCCGGCCGACGCTGGTCGCGGCGACGCTGAGCCTGCTCGCGCCGAGCCATTCGCCCATCAGCTCGAACCCCGTCCCTTCGGCGCCGAGGCGCTGCGCCACCGGGATCCGGCAACCGTCGAAGGCCAGCTCGCACTGGTGGTAGCCGCGGTGCGACACGCAGGCCGAGCCGCGGGTCACCGTCAGCCCGGGGGTGTCCAGGTCCACCAGGAACGCGGTGATCAGGTTCCGCGGGCCGCGCTCGCTCCGCTCGACGCCGGTGCTCGCGAACAGCACCACGAAGTCGGCGACGTCCGCGTGGCTGATGAAGTGCTTGGTGCCGGTGAGCACGTACTCGTCGCCCTCGCGCACCGCCCGGGTGCTCATCGAGCGGACGTCGGAGCCCGCCCCGGGTTCGGTCATCGCCAGGCAGTCGGTGCGCTCGCCGCGGATGGTGGGCAGCAGGTAGCGCTCCCGCTGCTCGCCCGCGCAGGCCTGCAGGATGTTGCCGGGCCGCGCCACCAGCGCCTGCAACGCGTACCCGGTGCGGCCGAGTTCGCGTTCGACCAGGGCCAGGCCGACGGCGTCCAGCCCGCCACCGCCGAGCTCGGCGGGCATGTTCGGCGCGTACAGCCCGGATGCGACGGCCTTGGCGCGGATGCGGGCGGCGAGCTCGGCGGGCACCTCGTCCAGCCGCTCCACCTCGTCCTCGTGCGGCACCAGTTCGGTGCTGACGAACTTCCGGGCGGTCTCGACGATGGCCTGCTGCTCGTCGGTGAGTTCGAAGTCCACGGTGTGCTCCTCGCTGGTCAGCGCCGGATTCCCATCGGCCGCCCGACGCGGCCGGGGACCGGGAGGTCCTGGTGGGCTCGGTGGATCGCGCTCAGCCGGTCCCGGAGTTCGACGGGCAGCTCGCAGGAGCGGCCGCGCTCGGTGTCGACGTGCACGAGCAGCTGCTCGGCGGTGGCCAGCAGCAGCCCGGAACCGGCGTGGTGCATCTCGTGGAACAGGTGCAGCCGCTTCGCGTCGTGGTCCAGCAGCCGGAGGCTCAGCGCGATCGGTTCGCCCTCGGCGACCTCGCGGTCGTGGTGCAGTTGGGTGTCGGCGGTGTACAGCGACCGCCCGCTCGCCCGGTACCGCTCGTCGATGCCGAGGTAGCGGAAGAAGGCGTCGGCGGAATCGCCGAACACCAGCAGGTAGCAGGACTCGCTCAGGTGTCCGTTGTAGTCGACCCACCGCGGGTCGACGATCGTCTCGTGCAGCCGCAGCGGGGCCGGGACCGGCGCCGCGTCGTCCCAGGGCCGGTGCCCGGAGCCTTCGTAGGGGGTGACCACTCGATCCATCGGCGTCTCACAATGTGCGTCGGATGTTCGCGATGTGTGACGTTAGGGTGGCGGGTGCGGCGCGGTCAAGGACCGTCGCCCGAAAGCAGGCGCGGGCATCGGAGCGGCGACGGGATCGCCCGGGCGGATCACTAGGGTGGGGGCATGAGCGTGGAAGCGGCGCACACCCAGGAGGAGCAGTCCCGGGCGGCCGGACGGGTGCAGTCCCTCGACCGCGCGGTGGCCCTGCTCAACGCGGTCTCCGCCGGATCACCGGAAGGCCGCTCCGCCCCCGACCTGGCCGCCGACTGCGGGCTGAACCGGGCCACCGCGTGGCGGCTGCTGGCCACCCTCGAACACCACGGGCTAGTGGAGCGGGACCCGGTGAACAACCGCTACGCGATCGGGTTCGCGATCAGCAGGATGGCGGCGACCGCCGGCGTGGACGGGCTGGTTCGCCGCGCGCACGGCACCCTCGAACGGCTCAGCCGTGAGACGGGGGAGACGGCGAACCTCGCGGTCGCCCAGCGGCTCGGGCTGACCTACGTGGACGAAGTGGCACCGCAGGCGGTGCTCAGCGCCCGCTGGCTCGGGCAGCACGTGCCGATCCACGCCACCTCCGCGGGCAAGGCGCTGCTGGCCTGGCTGCCGCAGCCGGAGGTCGAATCGCTGCTGGACACACCGCTGGCCGAGTACACCGAGAGCACCCGCACCGATCGGGACGCGCTGCTGGCCGAACTCGCCGAGATCCGCGAGCAGGGCTACAGCGGGGCGGACGGCGAACTCGAATCGCACGTGTGCGGGGTGTCGGCGCCGGTCCTCGACGTACGGCGCCGCCCGGCCGCGATCGTGAGCATCTGGGGGCCGCGGGACCGCGTTCCCGCCGCGCGCTTCACCGAGCTCGGCGCCCTGGTCCGCGACGCGGCGATCGAAATAGGCGAAGCCCTCGGCTGACCGGCCCCCGCATCAGAAGCGCACCCACTTCCAACCGCCCAGGCGGGTCGTGTCGTTCTCCTGTCAGCAGCGAAGCCACCGGTGAAAACGACCCCGCAGCGAGGAAGCAGCTGACTGCCCGTCTCTGAACCTGCCCGGCGGGCCGTGTCGTTGTCCTGTCAGCGGCGCAGCCGCTGAGCCGCCGACCACCCAAGACACCGGCACCGCAGCGGGTTCTCAGCGGTTTCCTCGCGGGGACAGCGATTTCTCATGTGGCGGAGCCACCTGTGAAATCGATCCCGCAGCGAGGAAACCGCTGAGGTTCCGCCACCCGCCCCCTACGCAACGGGAGCGGAACCGGGCCAGTTCCTCAGCTGACGCTGAGGAACTGGGTCTCCTGGAAGGCCCGGATCCCCTCCTGCGCGCCCTCGCGGCCGAGTCCGCTCTGCTTCATCCCGCCGAACGGCGCCGACGGGTCCGAGACGACACCGCGGTTGACCCCGACCATGCCGCACTGCACGCGGCGGCCGATCTCCAGCGCCCGGCCGGTGTCCCCGGCGTAGACGTACCCGGCGAGGCCGTACTCGGTCGCGTTGGCCACCGCCACCAGCTCGTCGGTGCCGCTCCAGGTCCGGATCGGCGCGACCGGGCCGAAGATCTCCTCGTGCAGCACGGCGGCGTCGTCCGGCACCCCGGCCAGCACCACCGGCGCGGAGAACGAACCGGTGGCAGGCACCTCGACCGGCTCCCGCACGATCCGCGCCCCGCGCTCCACCGCGTCGGCGACGAGCCCGGCGACGCGGCGCACCGCGCGGTCGTCGATCAGCGGGCCGATGTCGGTGCCCGGCTCGGCGGCCGGTCCGACCCGCAGCCGCGCGACGGCGTCGGCGAAGGACTCGGCGAACTCGTCGGCGACGTCCTCGTGCACCAGGAACCGGTTGGCGGCCGTGCAGGCCTGCCCCGCGTTGCGCAGCTTCGCGATCAGCGCGCCCTGCACGGCGGCGTCGATGTCGGCGTCGGCGCACACGACGAACGGGGCGTTGCCGCCGAGCTCCATCGAGCTGTTCACCACCCGCCCGGCGGCGAGGCCGAGCAGGTGCCGCCCGACCCCGGTGGAGCCGGTGAAGGAGAGCTTGCGGACCGCGTCGTGCGCCAGCAGCACCCGGCTGATCGCGTCGGCCCGGGTGCTCGGCAGCACGGTCAGCACGTCCTGCGGCGCACCCGCCTCGACCAGCAGATCGCGGATCGCCAGCGCGGTCAGCGGGGTCTCCGCGGCGGGCTTGAGCACCGCGGTGCAGCCCGCCGCCAGCGCCGGTGCGACCTTGCGGGTGATCATGGCCGCCGGGAAGTTCCACGGCGTGATCAGCAGCGCCACCCCGACCGGCTGCGCGGTGACCACCGTGGTGGAGCGGCCGTCGGGGGAGGTCTCGAACCGGCCGTCCGGGCGGACCGCTTCTTCGGCGAACCAGCGGAAGAACTCCGCCGCGTACGAGACCTCCGCGCGGGCGTCCGCGGCGGCCTTCCCGGACTCGCGGCTGATCAGCTCGGCGAGCTCGTCGGCGCTGTCCAGCGCCAGCTCGCGGGTCGCCGCGAGGATCTCGGCGCGGCGGCGGGGCGGGGTCGCGGCCCAGTCGGGCAGCGCCTCGGCGGCGGTGTCCGCGGCGGCCGCGGCATGCGACTCGTCGGCGTCGGAGACGCGGGCGATCTCGATGCCGGTCGCCGGGTCGTGCACCGCGAACTCGTCCGCGGTGGGGGTGGGCTTGCCGCCGATGAACAGCGGGGACGGCTGGAAGAGCGTCATGGGGACTCCTCGTCGGGGGAAGGGGATCAGGACTGCGCGAGGGCGTCGGCGAGCACGTCCAGCCCGTCGTGCAGCAGCTCGTCGGGGATGGTCAGCGGCGGCAGCAGCCGGATCACATTGCCGAACGAGCCGCAGGTCAGCACGAGCACGCCGGTGCGGTGGCAGTGGTCGGCGACGGCCTTCGCCAGCGCCGCGTCCGGCTCGGTGCCGCCCGGGCGCACGAACTCGACGGCGATCATGGCGCCGCGGCCGCGGACCTCGCCGATGACGGAGTCGGCGTCGGCGAGCGCGCGCAGCCGGGCGGTCGCCTGCTCGCCGATCGCGGCGGCGCGGGCGACGAGACCGTCCTCGCGGATCGTCTCCAGCGCGGCCAGCGCGGCGGCGCAGGCCACCGGGTTGCCGCCGTAGGTGCCGCCGAGGCCGCCCGCCGGCACCGCGTCCATCAGCTCCGCCCGGCCGGTGACCGCGGCGATCGGCAGCCCGCCGCCGAGGCCCTTCGCGGTGGTGATCAGGTCCGGGACGACGTCCTCGTGGTCGGTGGCGAACCAGGAGCCGGTGCGCGCGACCCCGGTCTGCACCTCGTCGGCGACGAACACGATCCCGTTCGCGCGGCACCAGCGGGCCAGTTCGGCGAGGAATCCCGGCGCGGGCACGATGAAACCGCCCTCGCCCTGGATCGGCTCGATCACCAGCGCCGCCAGCCGGTCGGCTCCGGCGGTGCGCTCCAGGTAGTCGGTGGTGCGCTTCGCGGCCTCGGCGCCGGACAGCCCGGCGTCGTCCCGGAACGGGTAGGAGGTGGGGGCGCGGTGCACGTCGGCCGCGAACGGGCCGAACCCGTCCTTGTACGGCTTGTTCTTCGCGGTCAGCGCCATCGTCAGGTTCGTGCGCCCGTGGTAGGCGTGGTCCACGACCGCGATCCCGGTCCGGCCGGTCGCGCAGCGGGCGATCTTCACCGCGTTCTCGACGGCCTCGGAGCCGGTGTTGAACAGCGCGGTGCGCTTCTCGTGGTCTCCCGGGGTGATCGCGGCGAGTTCCTCGGCGAGCCGCACGTAGCTCTCGTACGGGGTGATCATCGCGCAGGTGTGGGTGAACCGGACCAGCTGGTCGGACGCGGCCGCGACCACCTTCGGCGCCGAGTTGCCGACCGTGGTGACCGCGATGCCGGAGCCGAGGTCGACGAACGAGTTGCCGTCCACGTCGACCAGCACGCCGCCGCCGGCCGCCGCCGCGTAGACCGGCAGCGTCGAGGACACCCCGGCGGAGACCGCGGCCGAACGGCGCGCGGCGAGTTCGCGGGACAGCGGGCCGGGGACCTCGGTGCGCAGCTCGCGCCGCTGGGGGAGACCGGGACCGCCGATCAGCTCGGGGGACGGGGCGGATGCGGTCATGCGAGGCTCCTTCGCGGCGGCGGGGACGGGACGTCTCCGACGCTAGGCCGCTCGGCGCGCCGTGGTGAGTGTGCGAACCCGACAGGCAGGCGTGCTCGGGTGTGCAACACTGCCACCGTGCTGAGCCTGGACGACGTCGTCGCGATCCCCGAACTGGCGCTGCGCGTGATCGTCGAACCGGCTGCCGAACGCCCGCTTCGGTGGGTGACGACCAGCGAACTCACCGACCCGGACCGGTACCTGGAGGGCGGCGAGCTGCTGCTGACCACCGGGCTGGTGCGCCAGGACTGGGCGGCCTACGTGCGGCGGATCGACCGCGCCGGGGTGGCGGCGCTCGGGTTCGGCACCGGCCTCTCGCACGCCGAGGTCCCGCGGGCCCTGGTCGAGGCGGCGCGCGCGGCGGGGCTCGGCCTGGTCGTGGTGCCGGAGGCGACGCCCTTCATCGCGGTGAGCAAAGCCGTCGCCGGGCTGCTCGCGGATCAGGAGCGCGAGTCCACCGTGTCGGCGCTGCGCGTGCAGCAGGAGCTGACCCGGGTGATCTCCCGCAAGGACGGCCCGGCGCGGGTGCTCGGTGTGCTCGGCCGGGCCGCGCGGGGCAGCGCCGGACTGGTCGACGCGGCCGGGACGCCGCTGGTCCCGGCCCGGTTCCGGCTGCCGGACGCGGCGCGGCGCGCGCTGGGGACGTTGCGCTCCGGCGGCGGAGCCGGAGCCGTCACCGAGACCGGCGCCGAGGGCACCACCGTGGTGCAGCCGCTCGGTGCCGGCGTCGACGGACCGTTCCTGGTGCTGTTGGCCCCAGGACCGCTGGACGCGGTGCTGCGCGCGGTGCTGGTGTCCACGGTCGCGCTGCTGACCCTCGACGCCGAACGATCCCGGGCCGCCGCCGACGCCGAGCTGCGGTTGCGGGACCAGGCGGCGGCGCTGGTGCTGGACGGGGCGGTCGACGCGGGCGCCGGGGTCGCGGCCCTGCTCGAAGGAAGCCCGGTGCCGCCGCGGACCGTGCGGGTGCTGCGCGCCTCCGGGGTCCCCGCCGGGGCCCGCGAGCGCCTGGCCCGCGAGCACCCGGAGGTGCTGACCACGGCCCCGGCCGACGGGAACATCGCGCTGCTGGTGGCCGACGGTGCGGCCCGCGAGGTCGCCGACCTGCTCGCCGGTCTGCGCGCCGGGGTGGGCGTCGGCCCCGCCGTCCCCGTCGCCGACGCGCGCACCAGCGACGCCGCCGCCCGCACCGCGCTGGCCGCCGCGGACCGGGCGGTCGTCGACTGGGACGAGCGGTTCCGCGGCAGCGTCCGCGCCGGGCTGCCCGACCACGCGGCCCGCGCGCTGGCGGCCTCGATCCTGCGCGACCTCGTCGCGGAACCCGAGTTGCTGCGGACGCTGCACACCTACCTGGCGCACCTCGGCCACTGGCAGCCCGCCGCCGACGAGCTGGGGATCCACCGCAATACGCTGCGCAAGCGGATCGCCCGCATCGAGGAGCTCACCGGCCGCGACGTGGACACCGCGGCCGGCCGCGCCGACCTGTGGATCGCGGTCGTGATCGCCCGGGAACCGTGACTTTTTGGTTTTCTCACTCGGTTCGCGTCGTGGTCGGGTGGCGGAACCTCAGCTTCTCCCTCGCTGCGGGATCGTCTTCACAGGTGGCTCCGCCACATGAGAAAACGCTGTCCTCGCGAGGAAGCAGCTGAGAACCCGCGGGTGGTTCGGTTGATCGGGTGGTCGGCGGCTCAGCGGCTTCGCCGCTGACAGGAAAGCGGTAGGACCCGCCGGGCTGGTTCACGGCCGCGGGGCGGCCTGGGTTGCTCGCTCGCGGGTGGGGGCGGTCAGGCGCGCAGCGGGGCGGTGGCGAACTCCTTCATGCCCGTGCCGAACGGGACCTCCGCAGTGAAACCGAGCTCGCTCGCCGCGCGGGACGGGTCGGCGACGACGTGCCGCACGTCGCCGAGCCGGTAGCGCCCGCTGATGCGCGGTTCCGGCCCGCCGTCGGCCGCGGCCAGCGCGTCCGCCACCTCGGCGATGGTGCGCGGATCACCGGAGCACACGTTGTAGGCGCGGAACCCGGTCCGCTCCTGCGCGGCGGCCAGCGCGTTCGCCGCCGCCACGTCGCCGACGTGCACGAAGTCGCGGGTCTGCGCGCCGTCCTCGAACACCACCGGCGCCTCGCCGCGGGCGAGGCTGGAGCGGAACAGCGAGGCCACCCCGGCGTAGGGCGTGTTCCGCGGCATCCGCGGCCCGTAGACGTTGTGGTAGCGCAACGCGATCGCGGACGCCCCGGTGTCCCGCGCCCACAACGCGGCCAGGTTCTCCTGCGCGAGCTTGGTGGCCGCGTAGGTGCTGCGCGGGTCCAGCGGGGCGTCCTCCGGCACGGTCCCGCGCACGAGCGGCTCGTCGCACCGCGGACATCGCGGCTCGAACATGCCCGCGTCCAGGTCCTCCTGCCGCCGCGGTCCGGGCTGCACGACGTCGTGCCGCGCGCAGCGGTAGCGGCCCTCGCCGTAGACGACCATCGAGCCGGCCAGCACCAACCTGCGCACCCGGTGCTCGGCCATCGCCGCCAGCAGGTGCGCGGTGGCGAGCTCGTTGTGCGCCACGTAGTCCGGCATGTCGGCCACCCCCGTCTCCAGCCCCACCACGGCGGCGTGGTGGCACACCACGTCCACCCCGCGCACCACGTGGTCGGCGATGTCGGGGTCGCGCAGGTCCGCGACGGTCAGGCCGTGGCCGCCGAGGTGCTCGGGGATGGCGCGCGTCCGGTGCGCCTGCGGGAGCAGCGCGTCGACCAGCAGCACTTCGTGCCCGTCGGCGCGCAGCCGGTCGGCGACGTGCGATCCGATGAAGCCCGCGCCACCCGTGACCAGTACCCGCATGTTCGGTTCTCCTCTCCACGTTCCGGTCCTCCGGGCGTCCCCGGAGATCACTGCCGCACCAGCTCGGCGAGCCTGCGCCGCCCGAGGCGGGCGTGCCACCGCACTCGCAGCCGCGCCGCGGCCGCGAGCCCGTGCAGCGCGTCGACGCCGACCCGCGCCCACGGGAACCAGCTGCCGCCGGGCACCCGGGCCCGTCCCGCGCACAGCCCCACGCCGGGCGGGTGCGCTTCGACGAGCACGCTGCCGGTGCCGGTGATCAGTTCGGTGGCGCGGCGCAGCAGGGCGCGCGGATCGCCGCCGATGCCGAGGTTGCCGTCGAGCAGCAGCACGTGCTCCCAGCGGCCTTCGCCGGGCAGCGGGCCGAACACGTCGCCGTGGAACGCGTGCGCGCCGCGCAGCATGGTCCGGCACACGGCGTCGGCGGAGACGTCGACGCCCAGCGCGGTGCGCCCGCGCCGCACCAGCCCGCCGGTCATCCGGCCGGGTCCGCAGCCGACGTCCAGCGTCGCGCCGCGACATCGGCGCAGGACCAGTTCGTCGGCCGCTCCCGGTTCGTCCGACCACCGCCGCGGGTGCAGCAGTTCGGGCGGGCCCGGGTCCATCTCCAGCCAGCAGGTGTCGGCGCCGTACACCGGGTCGAACGCGGCCGTCACCGCTCGCGCTCCACCGGCACGGCGGCGCCGGCCGCGGCGAACCGGGAGGCGGGAATGGCCGCGGCGACCGAGGTGGCATCGGACATGGTGTCCACATCGGACATCGCGGGCAGCGGTTCGACGCGCAGCCCGCGGTCCCGCAACGCCGCCAGCGTGCGCGAGCCGGTCTCTCCGGTGGACATCGGCACGTCCCGCAGCGCCGCCGCGTGCTCCGCGCGGCGCACGCCCAGCGCCCACCAGCCGCCGTCCGCCGCCGCACCGAGCACGGCGTCCGGCGGTGCGGAGCCGCCGAGCCGGTCCAGGGACCGGGTGAGCAGCCGCGGGGTGAGCTGCGGGGTGTCCATCCCGATCTGCAGGATCGGCTCGCCCGGGTGCAGCGCCCCGGTGTCCGCGTGCGCGGCGACGAGCCGCTCGGCGAACCCGTCGCCGCGCTGCTCGACGACCCGCACCCGCGCCAGCGCGGCCCGGACCTCGTCGCGCCGGGCCGCCGCCGCGGTCTCCCCGGTCCAGGCGACCACCGTCGGCAGACCGGTTCCGGCCGCCGCGTCGAGGGTGTCCAGCAGCCCGGCCGCCGCGATCGCCGCCGCCTGCTCCGCCGAGGCCGGTGGGCTGAGCCGGGTCTTCGCGCGCCGCGGCACCGGTGCTTTCGCGACGACGAGCAGCACGCCGCGGCTCATCGCAGCACCCGGGCCATGTCGCGCACCGCCCGCGCGGTGCCGCGCACCGAACCGGTCACCTTGGAGCGGGTTCCGGCGGCGCGCGGGTAGTAGTCGACCGGGACCTCCTCGACCCGCCAGTCGGCCCGGGCGGCGCGGACCAGCAGCTCCAGCGGATAGCCGAAACCGCGGTCGGTGACGCCCAGGTCCAGCAGCCGATCGCGCCAGGCCACGCGCAGCGGCGCGAGATCGCGCACCGGCAGCCCCTGCCTGCGCAGCATCCCGGCGAGCGCCGCGTTGCCCAGCCGCGCGTGCCACGGGAACGCGCCGCGCTCGGCCGCGACCCGGCGGCCCACCACCAGGTCCGCGTCCCCGCGCAGCAGCAGCTCCACCAGCCGCGGCAGCTCGTCCAGGCGCATCGAACCGTCGGCGTCCACGAAGACGACGACCTCGGCCCCGGAGTGCTCCAGCCCGGCGTGCACGGCGGCGCCGTACCCGGGTCGCGCCTCGGAGATCACGGTGGCGCCGTGCTCGGCGGCGACCGCCGCGGTGGCGTCGGCGGAGCCGTTGTCCACCACGAGCGCTCGGTAGCCGTGCGCGGCGGGCAGGCCGGCGAGCACTCCGGGGAGCGCGGCCTCCTCGTCCCGGCACGGCAGGATCACATCGACGCTGACCGTCATTCCACCGTCCTCGACTGCGGTCCCCGGCGTGGGGGACGTGTTACGTTGGCGAAGCTCCGGCACCGGAATTCCCACTGCTCATTGCCTTTTCCCACGGGTATTCGGTGCCACCCGGCGGGCGGATTGGTCCCGGTTCCACTTTTTTCCGGTGGGGCCCGCGAGACCGCCGTCCTCGGGGCACCGCGGGAGACGTGGTGAGGAGTTCCGCAGTGCGCTTCGGACGGCGGCTCGACGACGGGTCGAGCAGGTGGGAGCGGTTCCGGCCGCCCGGGTTCGGGCGTTCCCGGACGTGGCGCAGCCCGCTGCGCGGCATCCGGCTGACCTCGGTGCTCGGGATGGTGCTGCTGGTCGCGCTGCCGATCGTCGTCCTCACCGGCCTGCTGTCCTACGTCGCCTACGGTCCTCGGTTCGGGCAGGCGATGCCCGCGGAGACCGGGTGGTTGCGGCTGCCGCTGTTCGACTGGCCGACCCGCCCGGCCTGGCTGTACCGGTTGAACCAGGGCGTGCACGTGCTGCTCGGACTGGTGCTGGTGCCGGTGGTGCTGGCGAAGCTGTGGTCGGTGATCCCGAAGCTGTTCGCCTGGCCGCCGGTGACCTCGCCGGCGCGGGCGCTGGAGCGGCTGTCGTTGCTGCTGCTGGTGGGCAGCGTGCTGTTCGAGCTGGGCACCGGCGTGCTGAACGTGCAGTACTACTACGCGTTCCCGTTCAGCTTCTACACCGCGCACTACTGGGGCGCCTGGGTGTTCATCGGGTCCTTCGCCGCGCACGTCGCGCTGAAGCTGCCCGCCGCTGTGCGGGCGCTGCGCCACCGAGGCGGGCACGACGACCTGGCGCCGGTGCGGCCCGCGGCGGCCACGATGAGCAGGCGCGGTTTCCTGGCCGTCGTCGCGGGCGGTTCCGCGCTGATCGGGCTGCTCACCGCCGGGCAGACCTTCGACGGCGCGCGGCGCACCGCGCTGCTGTCGCCGCGCTACCGGGACGGGCCGGGCCCGAACGGGTTCCAGGTGAACCGCACGGCCGCCGCCGCGGGCATCGCCGCCGCGAGCACCGGGTCGCGGTGGCGGCTGCGGCTGCTCGGCGGTGCCGAACCGGTCGAGCTGGACCGCGCCCGGCTGCTCGCGCTGCCGCAGCGCACCGCCGAACTGCCCATCGCCTGCGTCGAGGGCTGGTCGACCACCCAGCGCTGGACCGGGGTGCCGCTGGCCGAGCTCGCCCGGTTCGCCGGGGTGCCCGAACCCGCCTCGGCGCACGTGCGCTCCCTGGAGACCGGGGGTGCGTTCGCCGCCGCGACCCTGCACGCCGGGCAGGTGCTCGACCCGGACGCGCTGCTCGCGCTGCGCGTCAACGGGGTGGACCTGAGCCCGGACCACGGGTTCCCGGCGCGGGTGATCGTGCCCGCGCTGCCCGGGGTGCTCAACACCAAGTGGGTGGCGTCGATCTCGTTCCGGAGGAGGTGAACCGTGCGCCGCGTGACCCGCCTGCTCGGCACCGACCCGTTCCGGTTCTCGGTGCTGCTGGGCAGCTTCGCGCTCACCTGGTACGCCTTCCGGCTGCTGGGCGACGAGCCGGAAGTGCCGTCGGTGCTGCTGTGGTTCGTCGCCGCCGCCGTCGCGCACGACGCGGTGCTGCTGCCGCTGTACGCGCTCGGCGACCGGGCGCTGACCGGGGCGTTCCGGGGAACGCACCCGGCCGGGGTGAACCACGTCCGGCTGCCCGCGCTGGGCAGCGGCCTGCTGTTCCTGGTGTTCTGCCCGGGGATCCTCGGGCTCGGCGCCGCCGACCGCGCGGCGGCGACGGGCCAGGACCTGGAGCCCTACCTGGGCAACTGGCTGCTGGTGACGGCGGTCCTGTTCGGCCTCAGCCTCGGCTGGTGGGTCGTGCGGCTGCTGTCCAGGGCAGTCCGGGGCCGTGGTGGCTCCGAACGGGAGAACGCAACCGATCCCGCAGGAAGGACGTCGTGACCGCCACCGGGGAAGAGCGCCGGGTTCCCGCGCTCACCAAGATCGCCCTGCTCGTCGGGGGGCTCGGCGTGCTCGCCGCGCTCGCGCTCCCGTTCGCGCCGGTCGCCACCGAGCGCACCACCGTGGACTGGCCGCAGGCCGGGCGGCCCGTGGAGTCGACCACCGCGTTCTTCGTGCCGTACCGGCCGGAGCACGTGCGGGTCGAGGTCCCGTGCTCGGCGGTGCGGGCCGGGCTCGCGCGCGGGACCGCCACCACGTTGGTGAGCAGCGCGCTGCCCGGCAGGCCGACCGAGGGATTCGCGGTGTCCGCCGCGGACGGATCGGTGCTGGTGCTCGTCGGTGGCGAGCAGGTCCACCGCGGGCCGGTGCCGGCGGGCGACTGCGGGCTGACCCTCGACGCCGGTGCGGACGGCGGCGTGCTGCGCCTCGGCGCGGAGACGATCGACCTGCCCGGCGCGCAGGTCCGCGAGGTGTTCGCCTTCGCCACCGACCTGGACCCGGCGGCGGCGGCCGGGACGCGGGTGACCGCGCGCACCGCGGACTGGTTCCAGAGCACGCCGAGCGCGGGGAAGATCGTGCTGATCGGGGTGGCGGTCGCGGCGATGATCACGTCGCTGGCGCTGCTCGTGGTGGGGGACCGGCGGGGTGCCCGACGGAGCGGAGCCGGTCCGCCCGGCGGCGGCTCGGACGGGGGTTCCGCGTCGGACGAATCCACCGCGGACCGAGCTGCGACGGGTGGAGGACGCCCGGCCCGCCGGTCGCTCCTGCTCATCGACCTCGCCCTGCTCGTGGTCTTCGCGGCCTGGCTGGTGCTCGGCCCGTTGAGCCCCGACGACTCGTTCACCGAAGGCATCGTGCGCAACGCGCTGATCACCGGCGACTTCACCAACTACTACCGGTGGGAGAACTCCTCCGAAGCGCCGTTCACCCTGGTGCTGAACCTGATCAGCCCGTTGGTGGCGCTGCACGCCCCGCCGCTGCTGCTGCGGGTGCCGAGCGTGGTCGCCGGGCTGCTCACCTGGCTGCTGCTCAGCCGCGGGGTGCTCCCGGTGGTGCTGCCCGCGCACGCGCGGCACCTCGGCACCCGGGTGCTGCTGGCGGTGGCGCTGCTGGTGTGGTGGCTGCCGTTCGACCTCGGGGTGCGGCCGGAACCGTTCGTCGCGCTGGGCACTACCGCGGTGCTGACCTGCGTGCTGCGCGCCACCGCCGGGCCGGGCGGGGCGAGCGTGCTGCTGCTCGGGCTCGGCGCGCTGGCCGGCGGGTTCACCGTCGCCGTCAACCCGGTGGGGGTGACCGCGGTGGCACCGGTGCTGCTGCTGGCGCCGCGGATCCTGCGCGGGCTGCGGGCGCGGGGTGAGCCGCCGTGGGGCTGGTGCGCGGTGGGCGGCTGCCTCGCCGCGGTGGCGCTGGTGGCGATGTTCGCCGACCAGTCGTGGTTCGGGGTGCGGCAGGCGACCGCGCTGCACCGGTTCTACGGGCCGGACGTCGGCTGGTTCCAGGAGATCCGCCGGTACCAGTACCTGCTCGGCTTCGGCGACTACCAGGGCGGGCTGGCGCGGCGGCTGCCGGTGCTGCTCACGATCGCCGTGGCGGGCTGCGCCACGCTGCTGGTGGTGCGCGGGGCCCGCCGGTTGCCGGGGATGCGGCTGGTGCCGCTGCCGCTGGGCTGCCTCGGCATCGGGTTGGCGTTGCTGTGGCTGACGCCGTCGAAGTGGACGCACTACTTCGGCGCGCTCGCCGGGTTCGGCGCCATCGCGCTCACCGCGGGGGTCGTGCTGCTCGGCGCGGGCGCGCGGGAGTGGTCGGCGCGGCGGGAGGTCCTGCTGGTCGGCGGGGTCGGCACCGTCGCCGCGATCGCGGCCGCGTGCCTGGCGTTCGCAGGCACCAACACCTACTTCCTGCACTCGCACTTCGGGGTGCCGCGCGACGAGCTGCCGATGCGGCCGTTGAACGGCCCGCTGCCGTGGGTGCTGCTGGTCGCCGTGCTGCTGGGGTGCGCGCTGCTGCCGCGCTTCGGCGGCCGGGACGCGGCGCGCCGGATGCTCGCCCGGATGCCCGCGGTGGTGGCGACCGCAGCGGCCGGGGCGGGCGTGCTGGTGCTGCTGGTGTCGTTCGCGGTGGCGCCGATCGCGCGCGCGGGCGGACACTCGGTCGGCGGGCAGCTGCTGGGCGAGCCGTCCGGGGGCGGCTGCGGCATCGTCGACGACGTCGTGATCAACGCGGATGCGCCGGGTGGCGTGCTGGCGCGCGCGGAGGGCGACGATGAGCTCACCGGCTTCACCGGCGGTGGCAGCCCCGCGCCCGCGGGCGCGGGACCGCAGCGGTGGACGAGCCTGACCGGCGGGGCGATCAGCACCGGTTCGCTGCGCAGCGGGTGGTTCGCCGCCCCGCGGCTCGGCCCGGACCAGCGGATCGCGGTGTCCGCGGCCGGGCGCACCGGGGACGGCGACCGGCTCGCCCTGGAATTCGCCCGCTCCACCCCCGACGGCGAGCCGCGGCCGCTCGGCACCCGCGTCCTCGACGACTCCGGCGACGAGCGGGACGCGCGCCCGATATACCCGGCGGACCGGCAGATCGAGCAGCGCCCGCAGGTGCACCCCGGCTGGCGGACGCTCATCGCCGAGGACGTCCCGCCCGGCGCCGACCGGGTCCGCGTCGTCGCCGCGGACGGCACCACCGACCGGGACGGCTGGCTCGCCGTGACCGGGCCGCGCGTGCTGGACGTGGTCCCGCTGCGCGCCCTGCTCGCCGGCCGCCCGGACGTGTACGTGGACTGGTCGATGACCTGGGTGGCGCCGTGCCTGCGGGACGTGCCGCGCGTCGGCGGCGGGCTCGCGCAGGCGCCGACCGCGTTGCTGAACCCCCCGGTGTCGCTCGGCTTCGACGGGACCGCCGCGTACGACCGGGACATCGGCGGCAGCTTCGCCGGGGTGGACGAGGTCGGCCGCCGCACCCCGATCCCCACCGAACCGCTCGGGCCGCGCGATCCGCGCTACCGGGACTGGGGGCAGGTCGCCACGGTCACGTACCCGATCGCCCGGGACGCCTACGACACCCGCACCACCTGGGAGATCCGCTGGGGTTGGCAGGGCGCGGGCTTCACCACCGGACCGCTCAGCGCGCGGTGAGTCCCGGCGCGCGGGCCCACCGCCGCGGAGCGGCCCGGCCGCCATCAGGTGCGGGGTGAGCAGGACGGCGATCGACTCCACCGCGAGCCCCGCGCGGTGATCGAGGAGACCAGCAGGAGCACCGCCCACCAGCGGCTGGAGGTGCCGCCGCGGTGCGGCGATCGGCGCCGGGCTAGCCGGTGCGGTCCCGCGTGCCGCGCTCGTCGGCGGCGCGTTCGGGGGTCTCGGCGGGCCGCTGGGAGCGGAGCAGCGCGGTGCCCGCGAGGACCAGCGTGGACAGCGCGGCGGCGACGACGAAGGCCGCCCGGACGCCCGCCTCGTCCGGCTGGCCGGGGCGCGCCGACCACAGCGTCATCACCGTCACGAACAGCGCGGTCCCCGCGGCCGCGGCGAGCTGCTGGCAGGTGGTCAGGATGGCGCTGCCGTGCGAGTGCAGGGAGCGGGGCAGCGCGCTGAGCGCATCGGTCACCAGCGGCGTGAAGTTCAGCGCCAGCCCGACCGACATCAGCACGTGCAGCAGCACCACCAGCCAGACCGGGCTGTCGCCGCCGAGCGCCGCGAACGCCCACAGGCTCAGGCACAGCAGCACCGACGCGGGCACCACCAGCGCCCGCACCCCGAACCGGTCGTAGGCGCGCCCCACCGGTGGCCCGAGCAGCCCCATCACCACCCCACCGGGCAGCACGACCAGTCCCGCGACGAGCGAATCGCGGCCGAGGACCACCTGCACGTAGAACGGCAGCAGGATCACCGCGCTGAACAGCGCCATGTACCCGGCGACGCTGAGCACCAGCGGGACCGAGTAGTCCCGCACCCCGCACGCCCGCAGGTCCAGCAGCGCCCGCCCGGTGCGCTGCAACCGGACCTGCCGGACGACGAACACCACGACCAGCGCGGTGCCGAGCACGATCCACGGCCACGCCGGGCCCGAACCCGTGGAGTCCGATGTGGACGGATCGGTGGCGGCGGAGGCGGTCAGCCCGTACACGAGCGTGGAGAACGCGACGGCGGCCAGCAGCACCGAGACCACGTCCAGCCGCACCCGCGACGTGGTGTTCGCGATGTGCAGCGAGCGCAGCCCCGCGCCGAGCGCCAACAGCCCGATCGGCAGCACGAGCCAGAACATCCACCGCCAGCCCAGTGCGGACAGCACGATCCCGGCCGCGGCGGGTCCGACGGCGGGCGCCACGGCGAGCACGATCGACGTCGTGCCCATCACCTGGCCGCGGCGCGAGGTGGGGACGATCGCGAGGATGCTGGTCATCAGCAGCGGTACCATGATCGCCGTCCCGGAGGCCTGCACGACCCGGCCCGCGAGCAGCGGCGCGACCCCGGGCGCTCCGCCGCACAGCGCCGTCCCGGCGCTGAACAGGCCCATCGCCGCCGCGAAGGCCTGGCGGACGGTGCAGCGCTGCAGCAGGTACCCGGTGGTCGGCACGACCACCGCCATGGTGAGCAGGAAGCCGCTGGAGAGCCACTGCGCCGTGGCGATGCCGATGCGCAGGTCCGCGACCAGCGACGGCAGCCCCACGGCCATCACGGTCTCGTTCAGCACCATCACGAACGCCGAGCCGACCAGCAGTGCCAGTCCGAGCGCCGCCCCGTCCGGCAACCGCTCCACCGCCGCGGGATTCCTCCGGGTGACCAACCGAGCCTCCTGCCGCTGGACGACCGGGACGGCCATCGCGGGCCGCCAGGTTCTGGGGTTGCGCGAATTCGGTGGTGTCAGGGGATTCCGGCGCGGACGCGGGCGGACGCGTCGGCGGCCGGGCAGGGCGGCGGGCGCAGGTCCGGGCCGGCGGGGGATCGCGCACCGGGCATCGCACTCCGCCTCCCTCGCGCCGCGGGGCGTCACCGGCAGCGCCCCCGGAACCGGAACGATACGCAACTCGCCGCGGCCTGTGCAGAGGTTTCACCGAGCAGGGCGCGGCCGTGGTAGAACGATCGCTTTACAACGGTAGAGCGATCCTTCTACCATCGCCGCGTGGCCGATACCAAGCAGCGGATCGCGGGCGAGCTGGAGCGCAGCTTCGCGGAGAACGGCTTCGCCGAGCAGGGCGTGGAAGCCCTACGCGCGGAGGCCGACGTCTCGCTCCGCACTCTGTACAAGTACTTCCCGAGCCGCGAGGCGATGATCGTCGGCGCGCTGGAGCACCGGGATCGGGTGTACTTCGACTGGCTCGACGGCGGACCGGAGTCCGGCGTCGACCACGTGCTGCACCTGCTGGTCCGGCTCGGCGACTGGCTCGCCGAGGTCGCGAACACCGGTTGCCTGTTCATGAACGCCTTCGCCGAGCACCCGGACAGCGCGCCGATCGCCGCGGCCGTCCGGGAGCACAAGGACAAGCTCGCCGACGAGTTCCGCATCCGCCTGGAGCACGTCGCGCCGGACCAGGACACCGCCCACCTGGCCGAAACCCTGTTCCTGCTGCACGAGGGCATGACGCAGTCGGCCCGGTTGCAGGGCCGGGAGCGGGCCTGCGCGGCCGCGCTGCGCGCCGCCCGGGCCGCCCTGTCGGCCGAGAACGTCCGCTAGCACCGCGACATCGGATCGGAGTTTCCGCGTGGAGATCCGCGAAGTGCACGTCTACACCCACGACCTGCCGGTGCGGAACCCGCCGCGGGTCATGTCCAGCGGCACGGTGTGGTCGTTGGAGACCACGCTGGTGCGCCTCGTCGCCGAGGACGGCACCGAGGGGTGGGGCGAGACCTGCCCCGTCGGGCCCACCTACGCGGAGGCGCACGCCGCCGGGGCCCGCGCCGCGCTGGCGCAGCTCGCTCCCGGGCTGGTCGGGGCGGAGCCGTGGCCGGTGGCGCTGCACCGCACGATGGACGGCCTGCTCACCGGGCACCACTACGCGAAGGCGGCCGTGGACATCGCCGCGCACGACCTGATCGGGAAGCGGCTCGGCGTGCGGGTGGCCGAACTCCTGGGCGGGGGAGCGGTGGCTCGGGTGCCCACCTACTACTCGGCGGGCGTCGGCGATCCGGACGAGGTCGCCCGGATCGCGGCCGAGCGGGTCGCCGAGGGCTATCCGCGGCTGCAGGTGAAGCTCGGCGGCCGTCCCGTCGAGGTCGACATCGAAGCGGTGCGCAAGGTCTGGGAGGTCGTCCGCGGTTCGGGCGTGCGCCTGGCGGCCGACGGCAACCGGGGATGGAACACGCGCGACGTGCTGCGGCTCAGCCGCGAGTGCGCCGACGTCCCGCTCGTGCTGGAGCAGCCCTGCGACACCGTCGAAGAGCTGGCCCGCATCCGCCCGCAGGTGCAGCACCCGATCTACTTGGACGAGTCCGGTGTCAGCCTGAACGCCGCGATCTCCGCGGCCGGGACCGGGCTGGTGGACGGATTCGGGATGAAGGTGACCCGCATCGGCGGCCTCGCGCCGATGCGCGCGTTCCGCGACCTGTGCGCGGCGCGGCACCTGCCGCACAGCAGCGACGACGCGTGGGGCGGTGACGTGATCGCCGCCGCCTGCGTGCAGCTGGGCGCGACCGTCCGGCCGGACCTGAACGAGGGCGCGTGGATCGCGGCGCCCTACATCGACGGCCACTACGACCCGGCGGGCGGCATCCGCATCGACGACGGGCACATCGCGCTGCCCGAAGGGCCCGGGCTCGGCGTCACGCCGGACCGCGACCTCTTCGGCGATCCGGTCGCGAGCTTCTGAACCGCTGATCCCGCTCCTGCCGCATCGGGGCGGGGTGGCCGTCAGCTGCTTCCTCGCTGCGGAATCCTCCGCCGCGGGAGGGAACGCCGTCCGCACTAGGAACCAGCCGTGAACCCGCGGGTGGTCGGGCTGCGCGCGTGGTTCCCGTCAGCCGCGTCGCCGCTGGCGGGTGGAGGGATCGAGTCCGCTGCCCCGGGTCTCGGGCAGGTGGCGAATCACTAGGAGTGGAACATGAGGTTCTCCGGACGGAACGCGCTCGTGACCGGTGCGGCCGGTGGCATCGGCGCGGTGCTGGTGGAGCGGCTGCGCGCGGAAGGCGCGCGGGTCGCGGTGGCTGACCGGGACGTGAGCGGGATCGAGGCGGACGCCCACCTGCCGGGTGATCTGCTGGACCCGGCCTACGCCGACGGCCTGGCACCGGCGGCGCGGGAGGCGCTGGGCGGGCTGGACGTGCTCGTCAACAACGCGGGCGTCATCACCCGCGGGCCGGTCCCGGACACCTCCGACGCGGACTGGTCGCTGTCGGTCGGGGTGAACGTCGAGGCGCCGTTCCGCCTCTGCCGGGCCGCGATCCCGCTGATGGCGGCCGGTGGCGGCGGCGCGATCGTCAACGTGTCCTCCTGCTGGGGCGGCAAGGCGCCGGGGCCGAACCACGCCCTGTACTGCATGACGAAGGCGGCGATCGCCTCGCTCACCCAGTGCATGGGAATGGACCACGCGGAACAGGGCGTCCGCGTGAACGCGGTGTGCCCCAACGAGGTCAACACCCCGATGCTGCGCAGCGGTTTCGCCCGGCGCGGATTCGACCCGGACACCGCGGTGGCCGAGCTGGGCCGGACGGTGCCGCTCGGGCGGATCGCGGAACCGGCCGACATCGTGGACGTGGCGCTGTTCCTCGCTTCGGACGAAGCCCGCTACGTGTGCGGGGCACTGGTCGAGATCAACGGCGGGAAGGCGGTCGCATGAAGCGCTTCGACGGCAAGGTCGCGCTGGTCACGGGAGGGCGCGCGGGGATCGGCCGCGCCATCGCGCGGCGGCTGCGCGACGAGGGGGCCACCGTGTTCACCGCGCAGCGCGGCGCCGACGAGGAGTTCCGCTCGATCCCCTCGGACCTCGCCGATCCCGCCACTCCGGCGCGGATCGTCGGCGAGGTCGTGGACCGCGCCGGGAGGCTGGACGTCCTGGTGAACAACGCCGGGATGATGCAGGAATCGGCGGTGGAGGCGATGTCGCTCGACGACTGGCAGCGCAACCTCACCGTGAACCTGACCGCCCCGTTCCTCCTGATCAAGGAGGCGTTGCCGCACCTGCGCGCGACGCGGGGGAACATCGTCAACGTCGGGTCCGTCGAAGGACTCGGCGCGAACCCCGGGCACGCGGCCTACTGCGCGACGAAGGCCGGGCTGCACGGGCTGACCCGGGCGGTCGCGGTCGACCACGGGCCGGAGGGCATCCGGTGCAACGCGGTCGCGCCGGGCTGGATCGACACCGACCTCAACCTCGAATTCATCGACGCCACACCGGATCCGGCGGCCTTCCGCCGCGACATCGGCCGCATCCACCCGGTCGGCCGCACCGGCGCGCCGGAGGAGGTGGCCGCGCTGGTCGCCTTCCTCGCCGCGGAGGAGGCCGGGTTCATCACCGGCAACGTGTACGCGGTGGACGGGGGACGGATGGCGAAGCTGAGCCTGCCGTGAGGTGGCGCCGCTCCGGTGCTCCCGGTGACCGGGAGCGCCGGCGCGGAGGCTCACGCCGTCGGGGGTGCGGCCTACGGTGGGAGCCGTGACGCCCCACGAGTTGAAGGCCGCATGCCTGGCCATGCCCGGCGCGCGGGAGGAATTCCCGTTCGACGAGCGCAACAGCGTGTTCAAGGTCGCCGGGAAGCTCTTCGCGATCAGCCGCCTGGACGCCGAACCGCTGCGGGTCAGCCTCAAGTGCGAGCCGGACCTGGCGGTGCACCTGCGCACCAGCCACCCGGACGCGGTGCTGCCCGGCTACCACCTGAACAAGCGGCACTGGAACACCGTCGTCGTCAACGCCACCGTCCCGGACCAGCACGTCCGCGACCTGGTCGAGGACTCCTACGACCTGGTCGTCGCGGGTCTGCCGCGGCGGGAGCGGGAGAAGCTGCGCTGGTCGGCGTTGCGCCACGGCTGACGCCCGGCCACTGCCCGCGCCGGGTCCCGTGCCGTCCTCGCCGCGGGGGAACCGGCCGACCGGCTTCGGTGCTCAGAGATGGCGGGGGCTCGCGGCGGCCCACGCGGTGACCAGCTGCACGGCTTGCAAGCCGAGGAGCACGAGCAGCGGTGCGGTCCAGCCGCCGCTGAGGTCGTGCACGGTGCCGAGCGCGGTGGGGCCGAAGGCCGCCAGCAGGTAGCCGAAGGACTGGGCCATGCCGGACAGCGCCGCGGCCTGCCCGTGGTGGCGGGTGCGGAGCCCGAACACCGACAGCGAGAACACGATCATCCCGCCGCCGGCGAGGCCGAGCAGCACGCTCCACAGCAGCGCCAGCGCCGGGACGAGCACCATGCCGCCGAGGCCGACGACGTTGATCAGCACGAGCCCGACGATCAGGCCCCGCTGGTCGCGCGCCCACCGGTGGATGATGGCGGCGGTGGCGAGGTTCCCGGCGATGCCGAAGAACTGCAGGACGCTCAGGTGCAGGCCCGCGGTCGCCGGCGCGGTGCCGTGCGCGGCTTCGACCTCCGGCCACCAGGTGATGATGCAGTAGTACAGCGCGCTCTGGGTGCCCATCGACACGGTGATCATCCAGGCGAGGCCGGACTTCCACGGTGAACGGTACTGCTCGGGATGCGCGTCGAGGGCCGCGGCGACCTCGTGCCGGGGACGGGTGGAGCGGCGCAGTTGCGGGCTGAACACGGCGAAGCCGATCAGCGCGAGGCCCGCCCAGATCCCGAACGAGACGCGCCAGCCGGAGTCCGAGACCCCGGCGAGCGGCACGGCGACCCCGGACGCGAGCGCCGCGAACGCGGACTGCGTCGCCGAGTAGGCCCCGGTGACCCGTCCGCCGTCCTGCGGGAAGTCCCGCTTGATCAGCGCGGGCAGCAGCACGTTGATGAGCGCGATGGCGAAGCCGAGGGCCAGCGTGCCGATCCACAGCGCGGGCTGCCACGGCGCGGAGCGGACGACGATGCCGACGGCGAGGATCGCCAGCGCCCCGCCGAGGGTGCGTTCGAGACCGAACCGGGCCGCCAGCGGCGGAGCGACGGGGGAGAACAGCGCGAAGCACAGCAGCGGCAGGCTCACCAGCGCGGACGCGACCGCGGAGGACAGGCCCAGGTCGGCGCGCACGTCCCCGACCAGCGGGCCGACGACGGTGAGACCGGCGCGCAGGTTCGCGCCGGTCAGCAGGATCCCGACCAGCACCAGGCCGGTCCGAAGTGGACGGTTCGTGGTGTCGCCGGTCGGTGCCGGGTGGGTCGTGCTGGTGGAGTTCACTTCGGCAGCCTTCGTCGAGCGTGGTTCTCGGTGAGCGCGCGAGCGGTGCGCGGTGATCGTCGCGGGTGCGGCCGGATCGGTGGTCCTCGCGCGGTGGCGCGGGCCTCGACGTCCGGCCGGTCGGCACGGGCGGAAGCGCCCGGCGTCAGCGGTGTTCCCCGCTCGGCGGGCCGAGCGACGGTCACCGGCAAATGTATGACAGCTGCACGAGCGTGCCAAGTTGACGTGCGTCACCCGTCGTCGGTGCCGCCGTCCTCCGCGCGCACGAAGGCCTCCCGCGCGTGCTGCAGCAGGCGGGTCGCCGCGTCGGCCGCCGCGTCCGGGTCCCGCTGCCGCAGCGCGCTCATCAACGCGTGGTGCTCGTCCTCGTCCTCCCACTCGCCGACGAGGAACCGCCGCCGCGCGCGCTCGGACAGCTCGCCGGGGGAGTACGTCGAAGCCCGGTCCACCCCGCGGTACATGTCGAGCAGCAGCGGGTTGCCGGAGGCGGCCACCAGGGCGTCGTGGAACCGGATGTCCCGCTCCAGGCGACCTCTCAAGTCGGTCGCCCCGTCCCGGTCGGCCAGCAGGACCGCCAGCTCGCCGAGCTCGTCGTCGGTGGCGCGGGCCGCGGCGAGCCGGGCGGCGTAGATCTCCAGCGCTTCGCGGACCTCGAAGACGGAGTCGACCGCGCGCGGCGAGATCTGCCGCCGCAGCACCGCGTCGAGCTCGCTGGCGGACCGCACGTAGGTGCCGTCGCCGGGCCGGGCTTCGAGCAGTCCGGCGTGGATCAGGCCGCGCAGCGCCTCGCGCACCGTGGCGCGGCTCGCTCCGAACGCCGCCACCAGGTCGTGTTCGCCCGGCAGCTTCGTGCCGACCGCCCACTCGCCCGAGGTGATCCGCTTCCGCACCTGGTCACCGATCTGCACCGACATCGGGACGTGACGCGTGGCGGGGCGGAACGACATCCCGCAACTGTAGGCCACCTGCTGCGACGGGCCCGGCCGAGAGGCCGCCGCGAACGGGAAAACCGTGGATTTCCCGATCATCCGGGTGCGGTGATCGCTGCGAGGATGGGTCGGCCACCGTCGATCTCCGGATCGACCGACTTCCGGGGAGCCGACCAGTGGAGATGTCCGCGTGATCGCCAGAGTCCTCGTCGCCGTGCTGGCAGCCTCGCTGCTGGTGCCCGCCACCGCGGCCGCGTCCGAGCGGGCCGACGCCTCCTGGACGGGGCCGCTGCACACCGAGGGCAGCCGCATCGTCGACGCCGACGGCAACGACTTCCAGCTGAAGTCCGGGAACTGGCACGGCGCCAGCGGCACCTGGAACGGCAGCGGGGACGTCGACGACCCCGCGAACCACCACGACGGCGAGCACTCCCACGGCATCCCGCTCGGCCTGGACCGCGCCTCGATGGACGACATCGTCGGCAGCTTCCACGAGCTCGGCATCAACAGCATCCGGCTGCCGTTCTCCAACGACATGATCGACGACGAGGCCACCGTGCCCGACGAGGCGGTCACCGCGAACCCGGAGCTGCGCGGCAAGACGCGGCTGGAGATCTACGACGCGGCCGTGCGCGCGCTGACCGGCAGCGGGCTCGCCGTGATCCTCAACAACCACACCGGCACCTCCCGCTGGTGCTGCGGCGTCGACGGCAACGAGCGGTGGAACAGCAGCCAGAGCGACCAGGAGTGGGAGGACGACTGGGCGTTCATGGCCGCGCGCTACGCCGACAACGAGCGGGTGGTCGGCGCCGACCTCTACAACGAGGTGCGCCGGGACGTCTTCGACGACCCGAACTGGGGTCTCGGCGACGAGCACGACTGGTTCGCCGCCTCGCAGCGCGCCGGGGACCGGATCCTCAACGAGGCCAACCCGAACCTGCTCATCATCATCGAGGGCATCAACTGGACCGGGCTCCCGGTGGAAGGCCTGCCGCACGAACGGCCCACCCTGGAACCGGTGCGCGAACTGCCGCAGCAGCTGGTGAAGCCGGACAAGCTCGTCTACTCGGCGCACTTCTACGGCTACACCGGGCCGAACCACAGCGGCGCCACCGGCACCGGCGAGACGCACGACCCGCGCTACCAGGACATGTCGCGCGAGGAGCTCTACGACGTGCTGCGCAGGCAGGCGTTCTTCGTCACCGAGGACGGCAAGCCCTACACCGCGCCGCTGTGGATCAGCGAGTTCGGAGTCGGTCGCGGTGAGCAGGACGCGAAGGCCCGCGAGTGGTTCGAGAACTTCACCGACTTCCTGGTGGCCGAGCACGCGAACTTCGCCTACTGGCCGCTGGTCGGCTGGCAGGAGGGCGGCGAGTCCGACGGCTGGGGCCTGGTGCAGTGGGATTCGGCCGGTGACCGGATCTCCGTCGACGACGGCGACTGGCGGGCCGATACCTGGCACCGCCTGACCGCCGGCTGAGTTCTTCCTCGCACGTCGGGGTTCGGTTGATCTGTGGTCGGGTGGCGGAACCTCAGCCGCGGGGGGGGGGGGGGGGGGGTTTTGGGGGGGGGGGGGGGCCCCCGGGGGAAAAAAGGGGGGCACAGGAAAGCGG
>NZ_JAIUKB010000004.1:0-30018 GCF_020176785.1 Saccharopolyspora sp. 6V
TCCGGCCGGGGGGGGTGGGTTGCCGGGGGGGCGGGCCCCCCCCCCCCCCCCGCCCGCCCCGCGGGCTCATATTCCCCCCGCGCCCCCCCCCCCCCCCCCAAAAAGCTGTCCTCGCGAGAAAGCGGCTGAGAACCCGCGGGTGGTGCCGTTGCTCGGGTGGTCGGCGGCTCAGCGGCTTCGCCGCTGATAGGAGAAGGGCAGACCGTCGGGTGGGGTCGTGGGGACGTCGACAGTCCGGGTGGGTCCCGCGCCTCCCCGCGCGGGACCGGCCGGATCATCGTTCCTCGGTGGGGTGCGCGGTCACCTCTCGTCCTTCGTGGACTGCGCGAATCCCGTTGCGGGAGCGGACCGTCCACCGGCCCGCTCGTCCGGTCAGAACGGCTTGAACTCGTGCACGTAGGTGCCAGGGTGGGTGGCGCCGTCCTGGCGCAGCACGCCGAAGTCGTGCGACCACGGGATGTGCAGCGGGTCCTCCTGACCCGGCGGGATGGTGACCAGTTCGGTGGGCCGCCACGCCTCGGGGCTGCGGTCCGGGAGCACCGTCAGCTCCGCGATGCCCCGCTCGCCGGCCGTCAGCAGGTACCCGGGATCCCCGTCGTCCACCCGCGGCACCGAATAGGTGGGCCCGTGCACCGGGTCGTCCGGGCCGGCGAGGTCGACGCCCGGCGCGCCGCGCAGGATGCACTCGTGGTCGGAGGCGTTCGTGTACTCCAGCTGGATGCGCAGCTGCCCGGAGCCGTCGTCGAGGACCCCGCCGAACCTGGCGTCCAGATCACCGGTACCGCAGCGCGGGGTGTCGGCCGATGCGGTGCGCGCCGCATCGGCCCCGGCGGCCGACTGCGCGCCGAGCGCCGACTGGCCCGCCTGGGCACCTGCTCCGCACGCCGTCACCGCCAGCGCCGTGCCCGCCAGCGCCAGCGCCCCCAGGGTGGTCCGCAGCATGTCGTGCTCCTCTCTTCGCGGGAACCCGTGCTCCCGCCCGCTACTAGTGGGACGCCGGGGAGCGCGGCGGGTTGCCCCCGCGTGATCGACGAGCCGCGCGCCGCCCTCGCGGTGCGGACCGAACAGTCGATCGCGGCCCGGCTACCGTGGTGCGCTGACCATGAGCGGAGGGGGAGCGGATGCCGGGACGACGAGTGCTGGTGACCGGGGCGACCGGCGTCGGCAGCACGACCTTGGGACGCGCGCTGGCCGTCGCCTGGGCGGTGCCGCACGCCGACGTCGACGACTACCTGTGGCTGCCCACCTCGCCGCCGTACACCGACAAGCGCCCGGTGGCGGAACGGGTTCCGCTGATGCGGTCGCTGTTCGTGCCCCGGCCCGCGTGGGTCCTGTCGGGCACGCTGCGGGGATGGGGCGACGAGGTGATCGCCGACGTGGACGCCGTCGTGTTCCTCACCGCCGAGACCGACGTCCGGCTCGAACGGCTGCGGCGGCGCGACGTCGTCCGCTACGGCACGGCCGTCGCCGCGGGCGGCAGCCTGGCGGCCGCGCACCACGATTTCCTCTCCTGGGCGGGCGACTACGACGACACCGACGTGCCCGGCCGCCGCAGCGCGGACGAGGCCTGGCTGGCCGGGCTGCACCGCCCCGTCCTGCGGCTGTCCGGCGAACGCCCGCTGGACGACCTGCGCGCGGACGTCCTGGCCTGGCTCGGCGACGTCGACCCGCGCTGACACCTCACCGCTCGTCGTCGAGCGCGGCGGCCTCCTCCGGGGTGGGAGCGGTGCCGCCCAGGTGGGCCGGGAGCCACCAGCGGTCGTCCTCACCGGCGGGACCGTCGGGGTAGCCGGTCTGCAGGTCGTCGAGGATCGCGGACATGTGGGCGCGCAGCTCCTCGCTCAGCACCTCGGGATCGTCGTCCGGGCCGGGGTGGAACGGTTCGCCCGCGTGGATGTGGATCGGGACGTGCCGCTTGGTGAGGGTGCGCGGCCTGCCCTTCGTCCACAGCCGCTGCGTGCCCCACAGCGACATGGGCAGCACCGGGACGCCCGCGTCGGCGGCCATCCGCACCGCGCCGGACTTGATCGGCTTGACGGTGAACGAGCGGCTGATGGTCGCCTCGGGGAACACCCCGACGACCTCGCCCGCGCGCAGCCGCGCGACCGCCTCGTCGTAGGAGGCCCGGCCGGCGGACCGGTCCACCGGGATGTGGTGCATGCCGCGCATGAGCGGACCGGCGATCCCGTGGTCGAAGATCTGCTTCTTCGCCATGAACCGCACCAGCCGCCGGGACGGCTGCGCGCCGAGCCCGCAGAAGATGAAGTCCAGGTAGCTGACGTGGTTGCAGGCGATCACCGCTCCACCGGTGCGCGGGATGTGCTCGGTTCCCGTCACGCGCAGCCGGTTGTCCAGCACGCGGAACATGGTCTTCGCCGCCAGCACTACGGGCGGGTACACGATCTCGGCCATCGCGCCAGGTTACGCAGGCGTAGGTTCGACCCGCGCCCGGCTGCGGCCGCCGTCACACCCGGGCCGGCCGGGCCGGTTCCCGATCGCGCGGGGGCGCGGGCCGGGAGAACGCGTCCTCGGATTCGCTGGCCGAGTTCTCGCGGGCCTCGTGGTTCTTCCGCGGTCGCCACGAGTTCCCGCACTGCCGGAACTTCGCGCGGATCGAGGAATGCTCGGTTTTGTGCCGATTCCTTCGGGTAATTGCCGGGAGCAATGTTCTTCTTAGGTATGTCGGTATTTCCCGGCGCGCCCGCGGGTGCCGGGGAGGAGTGAAGTGGATCACTTGTTGGTGTCGGAATCCCTGCTGCACCAACGGAATCGGGAGCCGGAGCACGATGCCGACCGCGGCGGTTCCGTCCACGGAATTTCGCGAATTCGCCCGGATGCCGATGAAGATCATTCGTTCGGGAACCCCGGTCGGAGCAAAAGGAATACCCGGTCGGGTGGGGGCGCGGGGAACGGGTAGCTCGCACCATTGTCGGTTCCTAGCCTCGATTCGGCGGCGCCGGTTGCGGATATCACCGGCGGGTGCCACTTACCCGAACTGACGTCGATGGTCGCGAGGACACGAGGATCCGATGGGCACCGAATCCAGCACCCCGCCGCACGAGGACAAGATCGCGATCATCGGGATCGGCTGCCGGTTACCCGGCGGGGCGAGCACCCCCGGGGCGTTCTGGCGGAACCTGGCCGCGGGCAGGGACTGCCTCACGCCCACACCACCCGATCGCTACGACATCGGCACGCTGCGCAGCGGCGATCCCGCCAAGGCCGGCCGCCTGGTCGGCGGCCGCGGCGGCTACGTCGACGGCTTCGACGAGTTCGACCCCGCCTTCTTCGGCATCAGCCCGCGCGAGGCCGCGCACATGGACCCGCAGCAGCGCAAGCTGCTGGAGGTCACCTGGGAGGCGCTGGAGGACGGCGGCCAGCGCCCGGCCGACCTCGCGGGCACCGACGTCGGCGTCTTCATCGGCGCCTTCACCCTCGACTACAAGATCCTGCAGTTCGGTGACCTGGACTTCGGCACCCTCGCCGCGCACACCGCCACCGGCACGATGATGACGATGGTGTCGAACCGCATCTCGCACTGCTTCGACTTCCGCGGCCCCAGCGTCTCGATCGACACCGCGTGCAGCTCCTCGCTGGTGTCCGCGCACCTGGCCTGCCGCAGCCTGCGCAGCGGGGAGAGCGAGCTCGCGGTGGTCGGCGGCACCTCGCTGCAGCTGGCCCCGCAGTACACGATCAGCGAGACCCGCGGCGGCTTCCTGTCCCCCGAAGGGCTGTCCCGCACCTTCGACGCCGCCGCCGACGGGTACGTGCGCTCCGAAGGCGTGGCCGCGGTGGTGCTCAAGCGGCTCGCCGACGCCGAGCGGGACGGCGACCCGATCTACGCGCTCATCACCGGATCCGGCGTGAACCAGGACGGCCGCACCGGCGGCATCACCGTGCCCGACGGGGACCGGCAGGCGGAACTCGTCGAACGGGTCTGCGCCGAAGCGGGCCTGCTGCCCGGCGACCTGCAGTACGTGGAGGCGCACGGCACCTCGACCGCCGTCGGCGACCCCATCGAGGCGAACGCGCTCGGGCGCGCCCTCGCGCACGGGCACCGGGACGGCGACGAGCGCTACGTGGGTTCGGTGAAGACGAACATCGGGCACACCGAGGCCGCCGCCGGGGTCGTCGGCCTGATCAAGGTGGCGCTGGCGGTGCGCGCGGGCCGGATCCCGCCGCACATCAACCTGAACGAGCTCAACCCGGCGATCGACCTGGCGGCGCTGCCGTACCGGATCCCGCTGGAGCTGACCGGCTGGCCCGCGCACGAGGGCCCCGCCCGCGCCGGGGTCAACTCGTTCGGCTTCGGCGGCACCAACGCGCACGTCCTCGTCGAGGAGGCCCCCGCGCGGGCGCCGGTCGCGGACGAGCCCACGGCCCCGAGCGTGCTGCCGATCAGCGCCCGCGACGAGGACGCGCTGCGGCGGCGCGTCGAGGCGGTCCGCGCCGAGCTGGACGGCGTCGACGAGACCGGGCTGCGCGACCTCGGCTACACCCTCGCCCGGCGGCGCCAGCACCACGCGGTCCGGCTCGACGTCGTGTACTCGTCCGCGGACTCGCTGCGCGAACGGCTGGACGCGCACCTGCGCGGCGAAGCGGACCCCCGGGTGGTCGCCGACCGCTGCCGGGACGGCGGCGCAACGGTGTGGGCGTTCAGCGGCATGGGCCCGCAGTGGTGGGCGATGGGGCGGGAGCTGTTCGAGGCCGAACCGGTGTACCGGGAGGCCGTGGAACGCTGCCACGCCGAGATCCGCGACCTCGCCGGGTGGTCGCTCGTCGACGAACTCCGCGCGCCGCAAGCGGAAACGCGGATGGGGGAGACCTGGCTGGCCCAGCCCGCGAACTTCGCCGTGCAGGTCGGGCTGGCCGCGCTGTGGCGGCACCGCGGGGTGCGCCCGGACGCGATCGTCGGGCACAGCACCGGCGAGATCGCCGCCTTCCACGAAGCCGGGGTGTACTCGCTGCGGGACGCCACCACCATCGCGATCCACCGCAGCAGGCTGCAGCAGCGGCTCACCGGCACCGGGACGATGCTCGCGGTCGCGCTCGACGAGGACGCGGCGCTGGAGCGGCTGCGGGGCCGCGGCGACCGCGTCTCGGTGGCCGCGGTCAACGGCCCGGCCGCGATCACGCTGGCCGGGGACGAGGAGGAACTGCGCGCGCTCGCCGCCGAACTGGAGGCCGAGCACGTCTTCGCCCGGCAGCTGGACGTCCGGGTGCCGTACCACAGCGCGCGGATGGACCCGATCAAGGACGAGCTGCTGGCCGCGCTGGCCGGGATCCGCCCGCAGGAGGCGCGCGTCCCGCTGCACCTGACCGCGACGGAGGACCGGGCGCGCGGGCCCGAGCTGGACGCCGAGTACTGGTGGCGCAACGTCCGCGAACCCGTCCGCTTCCGCGCCGCCGTCGACCGGCTGATCGCCGATGGGCACCGCACCTTCCTGGAGATCGGTCCGCACCCGGTGCTCGCCCACCCGATCCGGGAATGCCTGGCGGACGCCGGGGTCGAGGGCATCGTGCTGCCGTCGCTCCGGCGCCGCGAGGACGAGGTCGAAGGCATGCTCACCTCGCTCGCCGCGCTGCACGCCAGGGGCGCCGAGGTCGACTGGGCCCCGCTGCACCCGGCCGGGCGGGTCGTCGCGCTGCCGCCGTACCCGTGGGCGCGGGACCGCTACTGGACCGAACCCGACGCGGTCGCGCAGATCCGGCTCGGGCGGGTCGACCACCCGCTGCTCGGCAGGCGCCTGGCCACCGCCGAGCCGGGGTGGGAACTCGCGCTCGACCTCGAACGGTCGCCGTACCTGGCCGACCACCGCATCCAGGGGACCGTCGTGTTCCCCGCCGCCGGGTACGTCGAGATGGCCGCGCAAGCCGTCCGCGCCCTCACCGGCGACGACCGGGTGCTGCTGCGCGACCTGGAGTTCCGCCGGGCGCTGTTCGTCGCCGACGGCGAGGTGGGCAAGGTCCAGCTCGCGCTGTCCGGGGAGGACGCCCGGTTCACCATCGCGACCCCGGGCGGCGACGAGCGGCGCGCGGTGCACGCGAGCGGCTCCGCCGGTATCGGCGGTGACGGGCTCGGCGACGTCCCGGACTGGTCCGCGCTGCGCGGCGCCGACCGGCGCCGCCTGGACCGGGAGTCCTGCTACGCGGCGCTGGACGCGGCCGGCTACCAGTACGGCCCCGCGTTCCGGGCGATCGAGCAGGTGTGGCTCGGCGATGACGAAGCGCTGGCCCGGATCGTGCCCACCGCGCAGGCCCGCGACGCGGCCGAGCACCACGCGCACCCCGTGCTGCTGGACGCCTGCTTCCAGACCTTGCTGGTGCCCGAAGTGCTGCGCGACGGCAGCGGCGGCACCGGGATCCGGCTGCCGCTGTCGCTGGCGGAGCTGCGGCTCGACCCGGTCGGGGACCGGCCGATCTGGGTGCACGCGCGGATCACCGCGCGCGACGGCGGCGAACTCGTCGGGCGGCTCGCGCTGTTCGCCGAGGACGGCACCCCGCTGGGCCGCATCGACGGCTTCCGCGCGGGCGAGGTGGAGCGGGCGGGCTCGCTGGCCCGCCGCACCATCGACAACTGGCTGGTCGAACCGGTGTGGCAGCCGCTGCCTGCGGTGGAAGCGGACGGTGCGAGCGGCCGCTGGCTGGTGCTCGCCGACCGGGGCGGCGTCGGCGCCGCGCTCGCCGCCCGCATCACCGCGGGCGGCGGCAGCTGCCACCTGGTGCGTCCCGGGCCGCGGTACCGGCGCGGGGACGCGGAATCCGAGCTGCGGCCAGGGGACCGCGCCGACCTGGGGCGGTTGCTCGACGAACTCGGCGCGGACGGCCCCGACCACGTGCTGCACCTGTGGAACCTGGATCCGGCGCCGATCGACGCGCTGGGCCGCGCCGAGATCGACGCGCAGGCCGAGCTCGGCGGCTACTCGCTCATCGCGCTCGCCGACGTGCTGCAGCAGCGGCACCGCGCGGCGGAGCTGCACGTGGTGACCAGAGGAGCGCAGGCCGTCGTCCCCGGGGACGTGGTCGCCCCGCTGGGCGCCCCGGCGTGGGGCGTCGGCCGCGTGCTGCGCCAGCAGGAGGCGGTGCGCAACCGCGGCAAGCTGATCGACCTCGACCCGGGCCGCGCCGACTCCGCGGCGGACGCCGCGGACGTGCTGCGCGCCGTCGCCGCGCCCGACGAGGACGAGATCGCGGTGCGCGGCAGCACGTTCCGCACCGCCCGGCTGCGCCCCGCGCAGGACCTGTCGACGCCGCTGCCGCCCGTGCTGCGACCGGACGGCACCTACCTGGTCACCGGCGCGTTCGGCGCCCTCGGCCGGTTGCTGTGCCGCACCCTGGTCAAGCGGGGCGCGCGCCGGCTGGTGCTGATCAGCCGCTCCGGGGTGCCCGAGCGCGTCGAGTGGGGGAACCAACACCCGGACTCCCCGGTGGGCGGCCGCGTCCGCTTCGTCCGCGAACTGGAAGCGTTCGGCGCGCACCCCGAGGTCGTCGGCCTCGACATCACGGACGAGACCGCGCTGACCACCTGGCTCGCCGAGCACCGGCGCGGTGCACCGCAGCCGATCCGCGGGGTGTTCCACCTCGCCGGGAACCTGCGCGACGCGCTGGTGGCCGACCTGGACCGCGAGGCCTACCGCGCGGTGCACGACCCCAAGGTCGTCGGCTCGCTGCTGCTGCACCGGCACCTGCGGGACGAGCCGCTGGAGCACTTCGTGCTGTTCGCCTCGATCGCGTCGCTGCTGACCACCGCGGGGCAGACGAACTACGCGGCGGGCAACGCCTTCCTCGACGCGCTCGCCCACCACCGGCGCGCGCTCGGGCTGCCCGCGCTCAGCATCGACTGGGGTCCGTGGGCCACCGGCATGATCGAGGAGCAGGGCCTCGTCGAGCACTACCGGACCGCGCGCGGCATGAGCTCGCTGACCCCCGAGGCCGGCATGGCGGTGCTGGAGCGGGTCCTCGGGCAGCGCCACGCCCAGCTGGTGGTCGCCACCGTCGTCGACTGGCCCACCTTCCTGTCCTGGTACCCGGTCGCGCCGCCGCTGGTCGCCGAGCTCGCGTCCGCCGCCGATGCCGGGGACGCGGGCGAGACCGCGGGGTTCCTCGACATCTTCCGCGCCGCCGACCCCGCGCTGCGCCACGACCTGCTCACCGAGCGCTTCACGGCGCTGGTCGCCGGTGTGCTGCAGGTGCCGCCGGACTCGGTGGACGGGCAGGACGGGCTCAACGCGCTCGGCCTGGACTCGATGCTCGCGATGGAGCTGCGCGCGCAGATCCAGGCGGAGCTCGGCGTGGCGCTGCCGGTCGTCGCGCTGCTCGGCAACACCCCGGTGCGCGAACTGGTCCAGCAGGTCCACGACGAGCTCGCGGAGTCCGCGGGCGCGGACGCGGGCGCGGTGGCGGCCGTGGAGGTCTTCCGCGACGAGCACCGCTTCCCGCTCACCCAGAACCAGAAGGCGCTGTGGTTCCTCAAGCAGCTGCACCCCGACGGCTTCGCCTACAACATCGGCGGCGCCGTCGAGGTCCGCACCGAACTGGACCCGCGGCTGCTGGCCGAGGCGTTCGGCACCCTGGTGGCCCGGCACCCGAGCCTGCGCGCCAACTTCCTGCTGCACCGCGGCGAACCGGTGCAGGTGATCGCGCCGGAGGCGGTGCCGGACTTCGCGGTCGTCGACGTGCGCGGCCTGCCCTGGGAGGAGGTGCACCGGCGGATCGTCGCGGCCTACCGCGCGCCCTACGACCTCGAACGCGATCCGCTGATCCGGTTCCGCCTGTTCCAGCGCGCGCCCGACCGCTGGGTGCTGGTGAAGGCCGTGCACCACATCATCTCGGACGCGATCTCGACGTTCACCTTCATCGAGGAACTGCTGGCCCTGTACGAAGGACTGCGGCGCGGTGAACCCGTCGAGCTGCCGCCGGTGGCCGCGAGCTACCTGGACTTCCTCAACCGGCAGAACGAGTTCCTGGCCGGGCCCGACGCGCGGCGGATGCTGGAGCACTGGCGCTCCCACCTGCCGGGGCGGATCGAGGTGCTGAACCTGCCGACGGACAAGCCGCGCCCGCTGGTGCAGACGCACAACGGGGCCTCGGAGTTCTTCGCGCTGGACACCGAGCTCAGCGCCCGGGTGCACGAACTGGCGCGGGAGCACAACGTCACCCCGTTCGTGGTGCTGCTCAGCGCCTACTACCTGCTGCTGCACCGGTACTCCGGCCAGGACGACCTCATCGTCGGCAGCCCGGTCACCGGCCGCACCGCGCCCGAGTTCGGCTCGGTGTACGGCTACTTCGTCAACCCGCTGCCGCTGCACGCGCACCTCGGCGGCGACCCGGCGGTGGCCGAGCTGCTGGACCGGGTCCGCACCGCCGTGCTGGGCGGGCTGGACAACCAGGAGTACCCGTTCGTGCTGCTGGTCGAGCAGCTCGGGTTGCAGCACGACCCGAGCCGCTCGGCGGTGTTCCAGGTGATGTTCATCCTGCTGCACCACAAGGTCTCCGCTGAGCAGTACGGCTACCGGCTCGACTACGTGGAGTTGCCCGAGGAGGAGGGCCAGTTCGACCTGACGCTGTCGGTGTACGAGGACGAAGCCGACCAGCGCTTCCACTGCGTGTTCAAGTACAACACCGACCTGTTCCTGCCCGCGACGATGCGGCGGCTGGCCGGGCACTACACGGCGCTGCTCGACGCGCTCACCGCGGCACCGCCCGCGCGGCGCATCGCGGAGCTGCCGATGCTCGACGCGGCCGAGCGGGACCGGATCCTCGGCGAGTGGAGCGGCGCGGGCCGCGAACCGGCCGTCGGCGCACCCGTGCACGAGCTGGTGGTCGCCGCCGCCCGCGAGCACCCGGACGCGATCGCGGTCTCGCACCCGGGGACCGACCGGCGGATGAGCTACGCCGAACTGGACGAGCTGTCCGGCCGGCTGGCGCGCGGGCTGCGGGCGCGCGACGTCGGCGAGGGCTCGATCGTGGGGCTGTGCCAGGGGAAGGGCCCGGAGCTGATCGCCTCGGTGCTGGCGGTGCTGCGCGCCGGCGCCGCCTACCTGCCGCTGGACCCGGGGCACCCGCCGGATCGGCTCGCGGCGATGGTGCGGCGGTCCGGGGCGGGCGTGGTGCTCGCCGACGAGCCGATGCGGGCGGTGCTCGGGACGGCGGCGGAGCTGCTGACCCCGGCGGAACTCGCGGCGGAGGGCGCCGGCGAGCCCGCGGGCGCGGAGGTCCGGGTCGCGCTCGACTCGCCCGCCTACGTCTGCTGCACCTCCGGCTCCACCGGCCTGCCGAAGGCGGTGCAGGTCAGCCACCGCAACCTCGCTTCCGCGCAGGCGTCCTGGCAGCGCGAGTACGGCCTCGGCGGGGACGTGCGGGTGCACCTGCAGCTCGCCAGCCCGGCCTTCGACGTGTTCACCGGCGACCTGGTGCGGGCGTTGAGCACCGGCGGCACCCTGGTGCTCGTCGACCGGGACCTGCTGTTCAACACCGCGCTGCTGCACCGGACGATGGTCCGGGAACGGGTGGACTGCGCCGAGTTCGTGCCCGCGGTGGTGCGCGGACTGGTGGAGCACTGCGAATCCCGCGGCGCGCGGCTGGACTTCCTGCGGGTGCTGGTCGTCGGCTCCGACGTGTGGAAGGTCGAGGAGCACCGGCGGCTGCGCGAGCTGTGCGGCCCGGACACCCGGCTGATCAGCTCTTACGGGGTCACCGAGGCCACGGTGGACAGCACCTGCTTCGAAGGGTCCACCGACGGGATGGAACCCGGGCAGCCGGTGCCGATCGGCATGCCGCTGCCGAACACCACCTGCTACGTGCTCGACGAGCACGAGCGGCCGGTGCCCGCGGGCGTCACCGGGGAGCTGTGGCTCGGCGGGGCCGCGGTCGCCACCGGCTACCGGGGCGACCCCGAGCAGACCGCCGAGCGGTTCCGCACCCTGTCCCCGGGCGGGGAGCCGGTGCGCTGCTACCGCACCGGTGACCTGGCGCGCTGGGACGAGCGGGGCGTGCTGCACCTGTTGGGGCGGGCCGATTCGCAGATCAAGGTGCGCGGGCACCGAATCGAGCTCGGTGAGGTCGAAGCGCACCTGGCCGCCTGGCCGCAGCTCAAGCGGGTCGTGGTGGTGGCGCGCCCGGACTCCGGCGGGGAGACCGCGCTGTGCGCCTACTGCGTGCCGGTCGACGGCGCGGAGCTGGACCGGCGCGGCCTGCGCCGCCACCTGGCCGAGCACCTGCCCACGTTCATGATCCCGGCGCACCTGGTGGAACTGCCGGAGCTGCCGCTGACGACGAGCGGCAAGGTCGACCTCGACGAGCTGCCCGCCCCGTCGGCCGCGCGGACCCACGACCACGAACCGACCACGACGCTGTTCGAGGAGCGGATGGCCGCGCACTGGCAGGCCCTGCTCGGCCTGGACCGGGTCGGGCTGCACGACGACTTCTTCGAGCTGGGCGGCAGTTCCATCAAGCTGATCGAGCTGATCCACCACGTGCAGGCCGAGTTCGACATCACCGTCGCGGTCGGCGAGCTGTTCAAGACCACGACGTTGCACGGCATGGCCAAGACCGTCGAGCACGTGATCACCGGGCGGTTGCCGGGATCCCAGCCGTACGTGCGGTTCGGGGAGGGGCGCGGCGATCCGCTGTGCTGCTTCCCGCCGGTCGGCGGGCACGGGCTGGTGTACCGCCAGCTCGCCGGGAGACTCGCCGAGCACGAGCTGATCGGGTTCAACTACCTCAGCGGGGACGACAAGATCGCCCGCTACGCGGACCTGGTCGAGGCGTTCCAGCCGGAGGGCGCCTGCCGGCTGCTGGGCTACTCGCTGGGCGGGAACCTGGCCTTCGAGGTCGCGGGCGAGCTGGAGCGGCGGGGCAGGCGGGTCGCCCGCGTGATCATCGTCGACTCCTACCGGATCTCGGCCCCGTTCGAGGTGGGCGACGAACAGCTCGCCGAGTTCGAGCGGGAGCTAGCCGAACACCTGCGCAGGCACACCGGCACCGACGTGGTCGCCGAGGAGACCCGCGACCAGGCCCGGGAGTACCTGGAGTTCTGCGGCCGCACCCCGAACACCGCGGTGCTGGACGCGCCGATCACGGTGCTCAGCGACCCGCACAACCTCCCGATCCACCTCACCGGTGAGGAGGGCGGCTGGCAGGACCGCTCGCGGCGCGGAGCCGAGGTGCTGCGCGGATCCGGGGCGCACGCGGACATGCTCGACCGCGAGCACGTCGGCGCGAACGCGGACCTGGTGCGCGAGGTCCTCGCCGGGGGTGCCGCCGATGTCGCCTGAGCACCCCGCCGACAGGGCCCCCAGCGTCATCGTCATCGGCGGCGGCATCGCCGGGCTGGCGACCGCCTGCTACGCGCGGATGAGCGGTCTGCGCACCCAGGTGTTCGAGAAGCACGTGCTGCCCGGCGGCTGCTGCACCGCGTGGGGCCGCGACGGCTACATCTTCGACTACTGCATCGAGTGGCTGCCCGGCACCGCGGCCGGCAACGACGCCCACCGCGTGTGGCAGGAGCTCGGAGCATTGGACGGCAAGAGCATCACGAACTTCGAGATGTTCAACCGGGTCGTCGGTGCCGACGGCAGGGAGGTGACCTTCTACAACGACCCGGACCGGTTGCAGCGGCACCTGCTGGAGATCTCGCCGGAGGACGCCCGGCCGATTCGCTCGTTCTGCCGGTACCTGCGCCGGTTCCTGGCCGCGGCGGACTTCCCCCACCTGGTCCCGGGGCCGTTGCAGACGCGGCGGGAGAAGCTGGCGGCCGTGGCCCGGGCGCTGCCCGCCGCGATGCTGTACCGGCGCACCGCGACCGCCGGGATGCCGAGCTTCACCGACGGGCTGCGGGATCCGCTGCTGCGGCGGGCGTTCCCGTTCATCTTCTTCCAGGACCACGGCGGTTTCCCGCTGCTGCCGTACCTGCTCAACATGGCCGCGGCCCACCACGGCAACGCGGGGTTCCCCGAGGGCGGGTCGCTCGGGCTGGCGCGCTCGGTCGAGCGGCGCTACCTCGACCTCGGCGGGGACATCCGCTACCGGGCCAGGGTGGAGCGGATCCTGGTGGAGGGCGGCCGTGCGGTCGGGGTGCAGCTGCGCGACGGGACCCGGCACCACGCCGACCACGTCGTGTCGGCCTGCGACGGGGCGACCACGATCTACCGGATGCTGGAGGGCCGTTACACCGGCCCCGCGGTCGATCGCCTGTACGAGGATCTGCTGCACCGGTCGGAGGAGGTGTACCCGGGAGTCCTGTCGGCGTTCGTCGGCGTGGACGGGGAACTTCCGCCCGGCACGCCGCACAGCACCACCTACCTGCTGTCCGAACAGGACTGCGCGGCGCTGCCCGGGGTGGCGCAGCGCAGCATCGTGGTGCAGTTGCGGTCGAAATACTGGGCGGGGTGCGCTCCGCCCGGCAAGTCCCTGCTGCACTGCACGTACTTCACGGACTTCGCCTCCTGGCGGGAGCTGCGCCGCTCGAACCGGCGGGAGTACCGGGCGCGCAAGGAGCGGGTCGCCACCTTCGTCCGTTCGTTCCTGGAGCGCCGCTACCCGGGTCTCGACGACCGCGTCGAGTCGGTGGACGTGGCCACCCCCGTCACCCAACACCGCTACACCGGCAACTTCGCGGGCAGCATCCTCGCCTGGAAATCCTTCGGGGCGGCCGACGACCTGCTGGCGCAGCTGGTCGACCGGGACCGGATGCGGTTGCCCGGCCTGCGCGGGTTCTCAATGGCCGGGCAGTGGGTCGACGGTGGTGGCCTGATCCGCGCGGCCTCCTCCGGCAGGCACGCCGCGCAGTTCCTCTGCCAGGAGCTCGGGGTGCCGTTCCGCGCGTGGGAGAGCGATCAGCAGGAACCGTGGGACCGCGAGATGCTCGGCGAACTGCCGCTGCTGGACCGGGATCCGACTCGGCACGACAGGAGGGGACCGCGGTGAACCGCGAAACGATGATCATCATCGGTGGTGGGCTGGGCGGGTTGTCCACCGGCTGCTACGCCCAGATGAACGGCTACCGCTCGCGGATCTTCGAGATGCACGAGATCCCCGGCGGCTGCTGCACCGCGTGGGACAAGGGCGACTTCACCTTCGACATCTGCGTGAGCTGGCTGCTCGGCAACGGGCCCGGCAACGAGATGCACCAGATCTGGCTGGAGCTCGGCGCCTTGCAGGGCAAGGAGATGCGGCACTTCGACGTGTTCAACGTGGTGCGCGCGCGGGACGGGCGGGCGGTGTACTTCTACTCCGACCCGGACCGGCTGCAGGCGCACCTCACCGAGCTGTCTCCCGCGGACGCGCGGCTGATCCGGCACTTCTGCAACGGCCTGCGCAAGTTCCGGAAGGCGATCACGGTCTACCCGTTCCTCAAGCCGGTCGGGCTGATGGGCCGGTTCGAGCGCTGGCGGATGCTGGCCTCGTTCCTGCCGTACCTCAACGTCATCCGCACCTCCATCACCACCCTGATGACGGACTACTCGGCGAAGTTCCGGGATCCGCTGCTGCGGGAGGCGTTCAACTTCATCCTCTACGAGAAGCACCCGGCGTTCCCGGTGCTGCCGTTCTACTTCCAGCTCGCCTCGCACGCCAACCGCTCGGCCGGGGTGCCGGAAGGCGGCTCGCAGGGGCTGTCGGACTCCATCGAGCAGCGCTACCACCGGCTCGGCGGCCGGATCACCTACAACGCCAAGGTCGTCGAGGTGCTGGTGGAGGACGACCGCGCGGTCGGGGTGCGGCTCAGCGACGGCAGCGAACACCGCGCCGACATCATCGTGTCCGCCTGCGACGGGCGCACCACCACGATGGAACTGCTCGGCGGCCGGTACCTCTCCGACGACCACCGGCGGCTCTACGAGAAGACCATCGACGAGCCCGGCATGATCTTCCCTGGGTACTTCGCGCTGTTCCTCGGGCTGGACCGGCCGTTCCCCGAAGTCGATCCCTGCACCACACACCTGCTCGACGAGGACGTGGCGTCGAAGCTGATCGGGCTGCGCCACCCGAGCATCAACGTGCAGTTCCGCAGCGAGCACTACCCGGAGCTGGCCCCGCCGGGCGGCGCGGTCGTGTACGCCACCTACTTCTGCGACATCGAACCGTGGCGGGCGCTGAGCACCGGGCCGGAACAACGGACCCGGGTCCGGCACGGCACCGAGGTGCACACCCTCCCGGTGCGCCGCGGCACCGCCTACTACGCGGCGAAGCGCCAGGTGAAGGACGCGCTGGTCGACCACCTCGACACCTGCCACCCCGGGCTGCGGGACGCCGTGGTCACCCGCGACATCTCCACCCCGCTCACCCAGGTCCGCTACACCGGCAACTACGACGGCACCGTCCTCGGCTGGCAGCCGTTCGTGGACGGGGGCGAGGACATGGAGGAGGCGATCAAGAAGCACGGGCCGCGGCTGCCCGGGCTGGCGAACTTCTACCTGTCCGGGGTGTGGGCCACGACCGGCGGCCTCATCCGGGCCGTCGGCGCGGGCAGGCAGGTCATGCACTTCGTGTGCCGCGACGACGCCAAGGAGTTCACCGCGCACATCGACGAATCCGCACCACCGCCCACCCACCGGGTCATCCCGGTAGGACCGGACGTCCCCCGGCAGGCCGCGGCGGCCGAGCCGGCCCCGAAGCGAGGAGCCTGAGGTGAAGATCGAGAAATGGGTCATCCGCGAGCACGCGGAGGGCGTGCCCGCGGTCGACCGGATGTACGAGAAGGTGGTCGAGGACGTCGAGGTCCGGCTCCGGCCGGAGGAGATGCTGCTGCGCGTCCGGTACGTCTCCCTCGACCCGTACTTGCACGGGATCACGCTGAACCTGCCGCTCGGGGAGACGGCGGGCGGCGACTCGGTCATGGAGGTCCTGGAGGCCGGGCCCCGCGCCCGCTTCCAGCCGGGCGAGCTGGTGCAGGGCTGGGGCGGCTGGCGCAGCCACGTCATCAGCACCGGGGCCGGCGGCACGGTGTTCCGGAGCGCCTTCCCGCTGCAGGTGCCCGGCTTCCGCAGGCTCGACCAGGCCCACCACGACGAGGCGCTGCCGCTGTCGAGCGCGCTCGGCGTCTTCGGCGGACCCGGCATGGCCGCCTGGGGGACGGTGACGAAGTTCCTCGACGTGCGGCCCGGCGACACGGTGCTCGTCAGCGGTGCCTCCGGTGGTGTGGGCGCGCTCGTCGGCCAGCTCGCCGGGCTCGCCGGGGCGCGGGTGGTGGGCACGACCACCTCGCCGGAGAAGGTGCCGTACCTGCGAGGGCTCGGCTTCGACGAGGTCGTGGTCTACCGGGACGGCACCCCCGCCGAACAGGTCCGCGTCGAGCTCGCCACCGCCGCGCCGGACGGCATCGACCGGTACTTCGACAACCTCGGCGGCGCGATCACCGACGCCGCGTTCACCCTGCTCACCGTCGGCAGCCGGGTGGCGATCTGCTGGCAGTGGGCGCACCAGGTCGGTGGCGAGGAGACCGGACCGCGGCTGCTGCCGCTGCTGATGTACCCGCGCACCACGGTCCGGGGCATCTACTCGCTGGAATGGCACACCGAGCAGGAGTGGGCCGCGCTGCGCGCCGACCTCGGCCCGCTCGTCCGCAGTGGGCGGCTCCGCCACGACCAGACCACGTACCACGGGATCGACGCGATCCCGGACGCCTACGACAGCCTGTACCGCGGTAGCGCGGGCAACCGGGGAAAGGTGCTGGTGGAACTGTGAACAGCGTGGAGGACGTCCCGCGACCGGGCTCGGCCGGGAACCCGCGGAGCTACCCGTTCGACCAACCGGACCGGCTGGGGGTCCACCCGTCCTACGCGGAGCTGCGGCGCGACGACCCGGTGTCGCGGGTGCAGCTCGCCTACGGCGAACCGGCCTGGCTGGCCACCCGCTACGCGGACGTGAAGTTCGTGCTCAGCGACCCGCGGTTCAGCCGGGCGCTCGCGTTCGACCGGGACGAGCCCAGCACCCGGCCGAAGGGCGCCATCGGCCGCCACATCCGCAGCCTGCAGTACCTGGATCCACCGGAGCACACCCGCATCCGCAAGATCCTCAGCCACGCCTTCACGGTGCGCGGCATCGAGAAGCTGCGCCCCGGGGTGCAGCGGCTCGCCGACGAGCTCGTCGACGGCATGCTGGAACGCGGTCGCACCGCCGACCTCGCGGAGGACTTCGCGCGGCCGTTCCCGGCGGGCGTGATATGCGAGCTGCTGGGCGTGCCGTACGCGGACCGGCACGACTTCCAGACCTGGTCGGACGCGTTCATGTCCGTCGGCAGGCTGTCCCCGGAGCAGATCCGGTCCTACGCCACGCAGCTGCGCGAGTACATGGGCAGGCTCATCGTGCAGCGCCGCGAGGCGCCGAAGGACGACCTGATGAGCATCCTCGTCACCGCCCGCGACGTGGACGGCAGGCTCAACGACGACGAGCTGCTGTCCCTGGCGGTGGCGATCCTCGTCGGCGGGCACGAGACGACGGCCTCGCAGATCTCCAGCTTCACGTACGCCCTGCTCGCCCGGCCCGAGCTGCCGGCCCGGCTGGTCGCGGACCCGGAACTGGTGGCGCCGACCGTGGAGGAGCTGCTGCGCTACGTCCCGCTGTTCTCGATGGCGGCGTTCCCGCGCTACGCCACCGAGGACGTCGAGGTGGGCGGGGTGCTGGTGCGCGCGGGCGAACCGGTGCTGGTGAGCCTGGTCTCGGCGAACCGGGACGAGTCGGTGTACCACGACCCCGACGTGCTGGACGTGACGCGGAAGGAGTCCGCGCACGTCGGTTTCGGCTACGGCGCGCACTTCTGCGTCGGGGCGCAGCTGGCCCGGGTGGAGTTGCAGATCGCGTTGCGCACCTTGCTGCGGCGCCTGCCGGGATTGCGGTTCGCCACCTCCGAGCAGGACGTGGAGTGGAAGCGGGGGCTGTTCACCCGCGGCCCGCTGCGGCTGCCGATCGCCTGGGACGGGGCCTGACCGCCCGCCGGACCGGGGCGGGCGGCCCGCCCCTGATCACCACGTCACCGGGAGGCGGTGCACGCCGTAGTTGACCGAGGCCTCGCGCAGCGGGACCTCGGCGGCGGGCACCGCCAACCGCAGTCCGGGGAACCGCCGCAGCAGCCCGGAGAACCCGAGCCGCAGCTCCACCCGGGCGAGCTGCGCGCCCAAGCAGTGGTGAATGCCGTGCCCGAACGCGAGGTGCCCGGTGGCCGGCCGGCCGAGGTCCAGCCGGTCGGGTTCCGGGAACCGCTCCGGGTCCCGGTTGGCCGCCGACAGCGACACCGTGATCGGTTCGCCTTCGCGGATGGTGCTGCCGCGCAGGTCGACGTCCTCCAGTGCGGTGCGGGTGGCGCCGAACTGGTTGATCGTCAGGTACCGCAGCAGTTCCTCCACCGCGGTGTCGATCATCGCCGGGTCCGCGCGCAGCGCCGCGAGCTGCTCGGGGTGCGCGAGCAGGGCGTAGGTGCCGAGGCCGAGCATGTTCGCCGTCGTGTCGTCGCCGCCGGTGATGAGCATCGAGCACATCGTGGCGATCTCCTCGTCGGAGAGGTCTTCGTCGGCGAGCAGCGCGCTCACCAGGTCGTCACCGGGGGCGGCGCGCTTGGCGCGCACCTGCTCGTGCAGCTCGGTCCACAGCCGTCCCCACGCTCGCCCGGTGCTCTCCGCGTCGTTCTCCAGCGCCAGCATCGATTCGGTGGCGGCGCGCACCGAGGTCCGGTCCAGCCGCGCGCCGAGCAGCGTGCCGATCACCTCGAACGCGACGGGGCTCGCGAAGACCTCGACCAGGTCGACGGGCCCGCCCGCGGCCTCCACCGCGTCGAGCCGCCGCTCGACGACGTCGGCGACCAGCGGCTCCAGCCGCTGCACCCGGCGCGGGGCGAACGCGGCGGCAAGCTTGCGCCGGTACCACGCGTGCTCGGCGGCGGGCAGCACGCTGAACAGGCCCGGCGGCACCTCGTCGAAGGTGTCCTCGCCGTCGGCGGGGCCGCGCATCACGTCGAGGCTGGAGCTGAAGCGGTGGTCGACGAGCACCTCGCGGGCCAGTTCGTGGCTGGTCACCAGCCAGCCGAGCCTGCCGTCGGAGTGGTGCAGCCGCGCCAGCGGTTGCGCCGCGCGCAGTTCCCGCAGCCCGTCGTGCGGATCGAAGGGGCGGCTGCGGGTCGTGGGGTGGCGCACCGGCGTGCCGGTCATGGCGGGCTCCTCGTCGGGGTCGGAGAGGGCAGACGATCTCCATGCTTCCGGGACGGTGGTGCGAAGTCAGGGATCTCCACCCGTCCGTGCGGCGGACGAAACCCGTTCAGCGCAACGCTTTCCGCTGCCGGGTTTCGCGTGCCGGACCACCGCCGGGGCGCGGCAGGAGGGCGGGGCCCGGGCGCCGAGCGGCGGGCGCGCCGACGCCACCCCGGGCGGGCGACCGGACCCGGCCGCGACGGGCTCCGCCCCCGGAGGACCGGTCAGCCGCGGACCGGCCACCCGCGGACCGGCCACCCGCGGACCGGCCACCCGCGGACAGGTTCGGAACGAATTTCGCCGATCACCTGGTGGGATCCGGCGCGTCCGAGGTGACCGGGCCGGGCCGGTCGCTCTGCGGGTTTCCGCGCGATCGGGCGCGAGGTTCGGGAGCATGGCCCGCCGAAACCGGCTCCGGTGCAGGATTCCCGCGTTGACCGGGTGCCGCTCGCTGTCTAGCGTTCCGCCGCATGAATCCAGGGCACCGCGCCGAGCCGGTCGACGAGGTGGATCGCCGCATCATCGCCGCGCTCCAGCTCAACGGCCGCGCGCCGTGGAGCGCCATCGCGCGCTGGGCCGGGGCGAGCGAGACCACCGTGCAGCGCCGGTTCACCGCGCTGCTCGAACGCGGGCTGGTGCGGGTCGTCGGTGTCATCGACCTGGACCGCACCGCCGCGGGTTCCTCCATGCTGGTGCGGATCCAGGCGAAACCGGGCAAGGGGTGGGAACTGGCGGAGCTGCTGGCCGCCCACCCCGAAGCCCGGTTCCTCGCCGTGGTCACCGGCACCGCCGACCTGATCGTCGACTTCGTCGCCCACGACAACGACCAGCTGCTGCGGTTGCTGTTCACCGACCTGCCCGGGGCGGGGCTCATCGCGGGCACCGAGAGCGTCGCGGTGATCCGCACCTTCACCACGGCCCCCGCCTGGGACACCGGGCTGCTGCCCGACGAAGCGGCGGACGACCTCCGGCGGTCGCCGACCCCGGCCTACGAACGCGCGGACTGGGGCCGGCCGCCGCGCGCGATGGGGGAGCTCGAACGCTCGGTCGCCGAGGAGCTGGCCCGCGACGGGCGGCTCCCGATCAGCGTGCTCGCCCGGCGCCTCGGTTGCAGCGAATCCGGTGCGGCGCGGGCGCTGGACCGGCTGCTGAACTCGCACAGCGTCCAGTTCCGCACGCTGGTCGAACCCGGGGTCCTGGGCTACGGCGTGGAGTTCATGCTGTGGCTCTCGATCCACCCGGGACGGCTCGACGCCGCCGGGCGGCAGCTCGCCGCCCATCCCGGCACGAAGTTCCTCGCCGCCGCGACCGGCCGGTTCAACCTGGTGGGGCAGATGGTGCTGCCCGCCAAGGCGGACCTCTTCCGCTACACCGACGAGGTCATCGGCACCTTGCCGGGGCTGCACGCCTCGGACATCACGCTGCACCTGGCCACCCTCAAGCGGGCCTGGACCCCGGTGGGCGGCTTCGAACGACCCCGAGCTTGAGGGAGGACCCGTGTCCGCAACCGAACCGGCTCCGGCGTGGCAGTGGCCGGAGCACACCTGGCGGGGCCACGTCGAGGCGGTGCGCGCCGGGCGGCGGCTCGTCCCGCGGCGGTGGCCGGGCGACGCGCGCGTCGCGGTGGCGCTGTCCTTCGACTCCGATCACGAGACGATCCCGTTGCGGGACGCGGAGACCAGCCCCGGCCGGCTCGCGCAGGGCGAGTACGGATCGCGCGTCGGGGCCGGTCGGGTCCTGGAGGTGCTGGCCGATTTCGGCGCACCGGCGACGTTCTTCATGCCCGGCGTGTCCGCGCTGCTGCACCCCGGCGAAGCGAAGGACTACGCGGCGGCCGGGCACGAGATCGGGGTGCACGGCTGGATCCACGAGCGCAACACCCTGCTGGGCAAGGAGGACGAGAAGGCGCTGAACGTCCGGGCGATCGACGTCCTCGCCGAGCTCACCGGCGTCCGGCCCGTCGGGATCCGCACCCCGTCCTGGGACTTCAGCGAGTCCACGTTGGACGTCATCCGCGAGCTCGGGTTCGAGTACGACTCGTCGCTGATGGCCGACGACGAACCGTACGAGATCGTGGCGAACGGCGCGGCGACCGGGCTCGTGGAGATCCCGGTCGACTGGATCCGGGACGACGCCCCGTACTTCACCATGGACCGCTACGGCTCTGTTCGCCCGCACACCCGCCCGCGGGACGTGCTGGAGATCTGGACCGACGAGTTCGACGCGGCCCACCGCACCGGCGGCGTGTTCCAGCTGACGATGCACCCGCACGTCATCGGCCACCGCTCGCGGCTGGTGGTGCTGCGGGAACTGCTCGACCACATCGGGGCGCACCACGACGTCTGGTTCGCCACTCACGCCGAGCTCGCGGCCACCGCGCGCGCAGAGCTCGGGCGGCTCGATCCCCTTGGAGCGACACCATGATCGGCTCGGCAGCGGTCGCCACCGCGAAGACCACCCCCGCCCAGCGCAAGGCGATCGTCGCGGGCACCATCGGCAACACCGTCGAATGGGTCGACTGGGCGCTGTACTCCGTGTTCGCCAAGATCATCGCGGTGGAGTTCTTCCCCGCGGGCGACGAGACCGTGGCGCTGCTGTCCACGCTGGCGGTGTTCGCGATCGGCTTCGTGATGCGCCCGATCGGGGCCGCGGTGCTCGGCGCCTACGCCGACCGGCAGGGGCGCAAGAAGGGCCTCGCGCTCACCATCGGGCTGATGGCGGGGGCGTCGTTCCTGATCGCGCTCACCCCGACCTACGCGGCCGTGGGCCTGCTCGCGCCGGTGGTGCTGCTGCTCGCCCGGCTGCTGCAGGGCTTCGCCGCGGGCGGCGAATTCGGTTCCTCCGCGGCGTTCCTGGTGGAGTCCGCGGGAGCCGGGCGGCGGGCGTTCGCCGGTTCCTGGCAACAGGTCTCGGTCGCCGGGGGCGTGCTGATCGCGTCCCTGATCGGCACCGTGGCCACCTCGGCGCTGAGCGAGGAGGCCCTGCACGGTTGGGGCTGGCGAGCCGCGTTCGTGCTCGGCGGCCTGCTCGGCCTGGTGGGGCTGTGGCTGCGGACCTCGGTGGAGGACACCGGCTCGTTCACCACGGCCGCATCGAGCGGGCGGACCAAGGCGAACCCGCTGCGCACGATGTTCGTCGACCACCCGGTCGCCGCGCTGCGCGTCGCGGGCATCACCGTCGCGGGCACGCTGACCTACTACATCTGGGTCAACTACCTGCCGACCTACGCGAACCTGGTGACCGGGATCCCGCTCTCGCAGGCGTTGCTGTCGCAGACGTTGTGCCTGGTCGTGTTCGTGGTGCTGCTGCCGTTCGTCGGCCTGCTCTCGGACAAGGTGGGGCGCAAGCCCACGCTGGCCGCGTTCGCCGGTGGGTTCGTGGTGCTGTCGTGGCCGCTGCTGCACCTGCTGCAGAACAGCTTCCTGAGCGTGTTCGCGGTGCAGCTGGCCGGAATGCTGCTGGTGCTGGGCTATTCGGCGAACTGCGCGGTGATCATGGCCGAGCAGTTCCCGCCGGAGGTCCGGGCGACCGGGATCGCGCTGCCCTACGCCCTGTCGGTGGCCCTGTTCGGCGGGACCGCGCCGTACATCACGACCTGGCTCAACGACATCGGGCACCACGACCTGCTGTGGCTGTACGTGTCCGGGGCGGCGCTGATCTCGCTCGTCATCTACCTGACCATGCCGGAGACCAAGGATCGGGAGTTCGCGTGATGACCCACGTGCTCGTGACGGGTGCCGCGAGCGGGATCGGGCGCGCGATCGCGGCCGATTTCGCCGCCCGCGAGGGCTGCGCGGTCACCTCCGTCGATATCGACGGGGAGCGGCTGGCCGCGGCGCCGGGCTTCCCGGTGACCGCCGACCTCGCCGAACCCGGGGCGCCGCAACAGGTCCTCGACCAGGCGTGGCGCCGGGCGCCGGTGGACGTGCTGGTCAACGCGGCCGGCATCTACCCCTCGCTGGACATGCTGGACGTGGACGCCGGGCGGTGGGACCGGGTGTTCGCGCTGAACGTGCGCGCCCCGGTGCTGGCCACCACCGCGTTCGCGAAGCTCGCGATCGCGGCGGGACGCGGCGGTGCGGTCGTGAACATCTCCTCCGGGGCGGCGCTGCGGACCCGGCCGGGCGGCGGGCCCTACGCCAGCTCGAAGGCGGCGCTGGAGATGGCGACCCGGGCCGCCGCCCTCGAACTCGGCCCGCACGGCATCCGGGTCAACGCGGTCAGCCCCGGTTTCGTGGCGGTCGGCAGCGAGTGCAACCCGGTCGCCGACGACTACGCCGCGGCCGTGTCGGTGAACCCGCTCGGGCGGCCCGGCGAACCCGCGGACGTCGCGCGCGCCGTGCGCTGGCTGGCCGGCCCCGATTCGTCGTGGATCACCGGCGAGGTCGTGCGCGTGGACGGCGGCTCCGGTGCCGGGGCGGCGCACCTGCCGAAGTTGTGGCCACCGCAGGAAGAACAGCAGGAAGGACGCGAGGGATGAGCCGTGCTTCGTACGCCGTGCTGGGAGGTGGCGCGATCGGGGGCACCCTCGCCTACCACCTGGCGCGGGCCGGGCACCCGGTGACCGTGATCGACGCCGACCCCGAGCACGTGGCCGCAGTCCGGGCCCACGGGCTCCGCCTCGACCACCCGGGCGGACGGGGCGAGGTCCCCGTGCGCGCGACCACGCCCGCGGACTTCACCGGCCGGCTCGACCGGGTCCTGCTGGCCGTCAAGGCGCAGGCCACCGGGGCGGCGGCCGACTGGGTCGCCCCGCGCCTGGCCGACGACGGCTACGTGGTGTCGGTCCAGAACGGGTTCAACGAGCCGGTGCTCGCCGAGCGGATCGGTTGGCCCCGCACCATCGCGGCGTTCGTCAACATCTTCGCCGACCGGACCGCGCCCGGGGTGATCTCCGACGGCGGTTCCGGTGCGCTGGTGGTGGGGGAGCCCGGTGGCGCAGCGGTGTCCGATCGGGTGCGGCTGCTCGCCCGCGACCTGCGCGCCTGGGGCCCCGCGCAGGTCAGCGACAACGTCGAAGGTTTCCTGTGGGCCAAGGCCGGTTTCGGCGCGATGCTCGCCGCGACCGCGCTCGCCGACGACGCGATGGCCGACCTGATCGACCGGCACCCGGAGACGATGTGCGCGCTGGCCGCGGAGGTGTTCGACGTCGCCCGCGCGCTGCGCGTTCGGCTCGAACCGTTCGACGCGTTCGAGCCGGACGCGTTCGTCCGGGGCGCCGGTGCGGGGACGCGGGCGGAGGCGTTGGCACGGCTGACCTCCTGGCTGCGCACCCAGCCGAAGAACCGCAGCGGCATCTGGCGCGACCTCGCGGTGCGCCGGCGCGCGGTCGAGGTGACCACGCACTACGCCACCGTGCTCGACGAGGCCGATCGCGTCGGCGTGGCGGCGCCGGGGCTGCGGGCGCTGCTGGGCGTGCTCCGCGAACTCGAAGCGGACCCGGACTCGATGTCCGAGCGCCGCATCGCGGAACTCGGCGAGCTCGTGCGGAGCCCGGCGTGACCGGGGTGGCGGCCTGGCTGGCCGCGCACCGGGACGAGATGATCGCCGACCTGGCCGAGTACGTCGGGCACGAGAGCTCCAGCGACGACCTGGCCGCGCTCGACACCTGCCTGCACTGGGTGCGCGACTGGCTCGACCGCAGGCTCGGTCCGTCCACTTCGGATGAATGGCTGCTGCGGGAGACCACCGGTGACGTGCTGGTCCGGCACTACGCGGGCACCGGCTCGCCGGTGCTGCTGCTCGCGCACTACGACACGGTGTGGCCCACCGGCACCCTCGCCGACTGGCCGTTCCAGGTCGACGGCGACCGGATGACCGGCCCCGGCGTGTTCGACATGAAGGCCGGGCTGGTGCAGGCGGTGTGGGCGGTGCGGGCCCTCGACGCGCTCGGGCTGCCGCGGCCCGCGTTCACGCTGGTGCTCAACGGTGACGAGGAGACCGGCAGCCTCGCGTCCTCGGACGTCATCGTCGCCGAAGCCGCGAAGGCCCGGCCCGCCCTCGTGTTCGAGGCCAGCGCGGACGGTGCGCTCAAGACCGCGCGCAAGGGCGTCGGCCTGTTCACCGTGACCGCGACCGGCGAGGAAGCGCATGCCGGCCTCGACCCGGCCGCGGGCGCCGGCGCGATCCAGGAACTCGCCCACCAGGTGCTGCGCCTGCACGGGTGGACCGACCTCGACGCCGGCACCTCGGTGAACGTCGGCGTGATCGAGGGCGGCACCGGCGCCAACGTGACGGCGGGCCGGGCCACCGCGCGGATCGACGTGCGGGTGGGCGGGGAAGCGGAACGCCGCCGCATCACCGCCCTGCTGGCGGACCTCCGGCCGGTGAACCCCGACGTGGAGCTGGCGGTGACCGGCGACTGGAACCGGCCGGTGTTCGAGCGCACCCCCGAGGTCGGCGAGCTCTTCGCCCTGGCGCGGGCTTGCGCCGAACCACTGGGCGTGGACCTGCGGGAGGTCGCGGTCGGCGGCGCCAGCGACGGGAACTTCGTGGTGGCCGCCGGGATCCCGGTCCTCGACGGTCTCGGCGCCGTCGGCGGCGGCGCGCACGCCCGCACCGAGCACGCCACGATCAGCGGCATGCTCGAACGCTCCGCCCTCACCGCCGCGCTGCTGGCCGAACTCGCCGTCCGCTGACCAGGACCGCCCGGGTGGCCCGCGCCGCCGGTCGTGCGGCCGGTGACGCGGGCCCGCGCCGCGGCTCAGCCCTCGTCGAAGCGGGCCAGGGCTTGCGCGGTGGTGGGGAAGCACCGCATCGCGGTGTCGAGCCCGGCCACCTCCAGCGCGTGGGTGACCTCGCGGTGCGCGGTCACCAGCCGGAGCTCGACCCCGCGGGACCGCGCGTCCAGGTGGGCCTGCTTCAGCAGCTGCATCCCCGCCACGCTCAGGAAACCGACGCCGCTCAGGTCGACGACGATGGTCCGGACCTGGGCCGACAGGCGCGGCCACAGGACTTCTTCGAGATGGTCGATGGTCTCGGCGTCGATCTCCCCGCCGGGTTCGACGACGATCGACTCGCGGTCGGGGTACGAGACCTGCACGCGGAACCGCGGTGGTGCCGATTCCGCTCGGTGACCGGTCTCGGTCGGGTTCTCGGTCGGGTCCGGGGTGGTCATGTGCTGCGCGCTCCACTGTGGTCTCGCCCCGGTCAGCGCGCAGCTTCCGCCCCGCGACGGGACGGCCCGGGAACGGGCTCCGCATCGCGCACGGATCAGCGACGCCGGACCGGCACCGGTTCTGATCCTGGGTGGCTGACTGCTCAACCACGGGCATCTTAACCACCGCACCCGCCCGCGTTCCGGCAGCACCCGGTGCGGCGGGCGCGGTCGGCTCCCGGGCGTCCTCGGCCCGGCCGTCGGCGTGCGCCCCGGCGGACGGGAGCGCGTTCCCCCGCTCCCGCGCGGGCGCGCCGCCGAGCACCCGTGCGGCGCCCCCGCGGCGGGTGCGCGGCCGCGTCAGGCCGGGTTGGGGGAGGGTTCCGCGGGCCGCGCCGTGCGGACCTCGCGGCGCAGGAGCTTGCCGGTCGGCCCCTTCGGCAGCTCCGCCGTGACCCAGACCTGGCGCGGGTACTTGTACGCGGCGACGCGGGCCTTCACGAACTCGCGGATCTCGTCCGCGGTCGCCATCGCACCCGGCTTCAGCGCGATCGCGGCGACCACCTCCTCGCCGAGCTCCGGGTGCGCCACGCCGACCACCGCAGCCTCGGCCACGGCCGGATGCTCGTAGATGACCTCCTCGATCTCCCGCGGGTAGACGTTGTAGCCACCGCGGATGATCATGTCCTTCTTCCGATCGACGATGGTGAAGTAGCCGTCCTCGTCGCAGACCGCGAGGTCCCCGGTGCGCAGCCAGCCGTCGACGATCGTGTCCGCGGTGACCTCGGGGAGCCCCCAGTAGCCCTTCATCACGTTCGGACCCTTGATCACGATCTCGCCGACCTCGCCGGTCGGGACGCCGCGCCCGCCGTCGTCGATCACGCGCAGCGAGACGTCCCGCACGGGCACGCCGATCGAACCGGGCTTGCGTTCGAGGTGGGGGTGGTTGAAGCACGCCACCGGCGAGCTCTCGGACAGGCCGTAGCCTTCGAGGATCACGCAGCCGAAGGTCTCCTCGAAGGCCCGCAGCAGCTCGACGGGCAGCGGTGCGCCACCGCAGATGCAGCACCGCACGGTGGTGAGGTCGGCGTCGCCCGCGGCGTGCAGCATCGCGGAGTACATCGTGGGCACGCCCTCGAACACCGTGACGCGATCGCGCTCGATCACCTCCAGCGCCTTGGCGCCCTCGAAGCGCGCGATCAGCGTCAGGCAGGCCCCCGCCTGCACCGAGGCGATCAGCCCGCAGGTGAGCCCCAAGACGTGGAACAGCGGCAGGCACCCCATCACCACGTCGCCGGGCCCGATCTCGACGAGGGTCTCGCGGGTCACCGCGGCGTTCTCCGGGCTCGCCGCCGTCATCAGCGTCTCGCGGTCGGTGAGGTAGTTGAGCATCACCATGTAGTGGTCCTGCAACCGCTCCCCGACGGGGAGGTCCGCGAGCAGCGGGATGCCGAACGCCGCGAGCTGCGCGGCCGGGCCGACGCCGGAGAGCAGCAGCAGCTGCGCGGAACCGTAGGCGCCCGCGCTGAGGATCACCTCGCGCTCGGCGCGCAGCTCCTCGACCTGACCGTCGCGGCTGATCTCCACGCCGACGGCCCGGTTGCCCTCGAAGAGCACCTTGCGGGTCAGCGCCCCGGTGATCACGGTCAGGTTGGGCCGCTCCAGCGCCGGGCGCAGGTAGGCGACCGCGGTGCTGCACCGCATGCCCTCGCGCTGGGTGACCTGGAAGCGGCCGACGCCGAGCTGGTCGGCGCCGTTGAAGTCCTCGTTGTGCGGGAAGCCGGCTTCGACGGCCGCGTCCACCCAGGCGTCGCAGAGCGGGTTCATCGACCGGCTCTCGGACACGGTGAGCGGTCCGTCGGCGCCGTGGAAGTCGTCGGCGCCGCGCGCGTTGCCCTCGGCCTTCTTGAAGTAGGGGAGGACCTCGTCGTAGCTCCAGCCGGTGGCCCCGTCGGCCGCCCACTGGTCGTAGTCGGCGCGGTTGCCGCGGATGTAGATCATCGCGTTCATCGAGCTGGAGCCGCCGAGCATCTTGCCGCGCGGCAGGTAGGCGCGGCGCCCGCCGAGCTCCGGTTCCGGCTCGGTGTCCAGGTCCCAGTCCCAGCGGCTCTTGAACAACGAGCTGAACGCCGCGGGAATGTGGATCTCGTCGGCCGTGTCCGCCGCTCCGGCTTCGACCAGTGCCACGGTCACGCCGGGGTCTTCGGTCAGTCGGGCGGCCAACGCGCACCCCGCCGAACCCGCGCCGACAACGATGTGGTCGTACATGGCTTCCTCGCTCCCCGTTGAGTCGATCTGCTCGGATGAGTGTGACTACGAGCACAGCGCAGGACTTTGGGTGCGCCTCCAGAGTTGCGCCGATCGACCTGTGGCCAGGCCACAAGCGGGGGTGGAACGTCCGCTTCGCCACCACCGGTGCCCTCGGATCCGCCGCTGACCTCCCGGGTCCGGCACCCCCGCCACGACCGGGCGGAGCGCTACCCGGCTCCTCGACCGGAGGGCCGCCCCGGAACGCGGTCCGATGTGGACGGTCCGCGCCTGCCCTCCCGGACCGGGGTCACCGCGCCCCGCGGTCCCGGGGCGGGCGGCGGCGGAGCGCGGCGTCGTCGAGGGGCGCGGGCCGGTACCCGACGTCGGTGACGCCGGTGTCGGTCCCCGGCGCGGCGATCCCGTCGATGCGGTCCAGGACCTCGTCGTCGAGCACGACGTCGCGCCCGGCGAGCAGGTCGTCGAGCTGCGGCAGCGTGCGAGGCCCGATGATCACCGAGGTGACGTGCGGGTGGGTGGTGGCGAACGACATCGCCAGGTGCGTCAACGAGATCCCGGCCTCCTCGGCGAGGACGGCGAGCCGCTCGACCGCGGCGTGCTTGGCCTCGTCGGTCATGTGCCGCGGGCCCCACCGCGCGCGGCCGGGCGAGACGGGAGTGCCCGGCCGCCGGTACTTCCCGGTGAGCAGGCCCCAGGACAGCGGGCTCCAGGTGAGCACGCCCATCCCGTACCGGGCGCAGACGGGCAGCACCTCCCGCTCGATGCCGCGCGCCAGGATCGAGTACGGGGGTTGCTCGGTGCGCAGGCGGGCCAGGCCCCGCAGTTCGGCGACCAGGTGGGCTTCGACGAGGTCCGCGGCGAGGAAGCCGGACGAGCCGATGGCGCGGACCTTGCCGCTGGTGATCAGGCCGGTCAGCGCGGAGAGGGTCTCCTCCAGGTCCGTCGCCGGGTCGAAGTGGTGGATCTGGTACAGGTCGATGTGGTCGACGTCGAGCCTGCGCAGCGATTCCTCCACGGCGGTGACGATCCACCGGCGGGAGGCGCCGCGCCGGTTCGGGTCGTCGCCCATCGGCCCGCCGAACTTCGTCGCCAGCACGACCTCGTCGCGCCGTCCCTTGATGGCCGCTCCGACGATCGGCTCGGTGGCGCCGTACCCGTAGACGTCGGCGGTGTCGATGAAGTTGATCCCGGCGTCCAGCGCGCGGTGGACGATGCGGTGGCAGTCGGCGGGATCGGGGTTGCCCGCCGGGCCGAACATCATGGTGCCCAAGCAGTAGGGGCTCACGGCGATTCCGGTGCGACCGAGGGGGCGCGTCTTCATGGGTGCTGTCCGTTCGACGGGGCTGCGGAGGGTTCCGGGCGAGGGGGGGCGGGGGGGGGGGGGCGGCCCCCCCCCCCCCCCGCCCCGCGGGCCCGCCGCGCGCGGGGGCCCCCCGCGCGACCAAAGGACCCCCCACCCCCGGCGGGGGGAGCAAA
>NZ_JAIUKB010000005.1:0-8773 GCF_020176785.1 Saccharopolyspora sp. 6V
CCGTGGGGCTGCTCGTGTTGGGGGGGCGCGCGGGGGGGGGCGGGGGGGCGGGGGGCGGGCGCGGGGGGGGGGCGGCGGGCCCCCCCCCCCCCCCCCCCCCCCGCGCGGTCACGCGGCGTCGCGGGCGGCGGCCACGTCGATGCTCCAGGTCACCCCGAACCGGTCGGTGAGCATGCCGAAGCCCGGGCTCCACGCCGAAGCGGCGAGCGGCTCCACGATCGAGGCGCCCTCGGCGAGCTTCTCCCAGCAGGCGCGGACCTCGTCGAGCCCGTTGCCGCGCACGGAGACGAAGAACGGCTGGTCGGTGATCGTCGCGCCGTTCTCGCGGCGGGTGGAACCGGTGGCGGCCGCGGAACCGTCCCGGACGCCGGGGACGTCGTAGGCCATCACCCGGAAGCCGTTGTCGGCCTCGACCTGTCCGAAGACGACGTCGTCGGCACCGGGGGCGTCGCCGGGGGCGCCGACGTCGCGGTAGGTCGTGATCGTGAGCCGGCCGCCGAAGGCGGACCGGTAGAACTCCAGCGCAGCGCGGGCGTCCCCGCGGAAGTTGAGGTGGGTGGTCGTGGTCAGGGTCATGTGCGTTCCCGAGTGTGGATCTCGCCGGGGCTCTCCCGGTCGAGACCCACCCTCGCCGCCGTGTAGGTCGGTTCTGGTCCTACACGGAGAACTAGGGTCGATCCCATGACCACGACCACCTCGCGCCTGCTGCGCCTGCTGTCGCTGCTGCAGACCAGGCGCGACTGGCCGGGCTCCCTGCTCGCGGACCGGCTCGGCATCAGCCCGCGCACCGTGCGCCGCGACGTCGACCGGCTGCGGGAGATGGGCTACCGCATCCGGGCCACGATGGGCCCGGAGGGCGGTTACCACCTCGACGCCGGGGACGAGCTGCCGCCGCTGCTGTTCGACGACGAGCAGGTCATCGCGCTCGCCGTCGCCCTGCGGGCCGCCACCGCCACCGGGGCGGGCATCGAGGAGCCCGCCGTCCGCGCGCTGACCACGGTGCGGCAGGTGATGCCCTCCCGCCTGCGCCACCGCTTCGACGCGCTCACCTTCACCGCCCTCCCCGGCGGCGGGGGAGCGGGGGACGCGCCGCCCGAGGTGCTGCTCGCGGTCTCGACCGCGATCCGCGCCCGCGAGGTGCTGCGCTTCGACTACGCGAGCCGGCCGCAAGCCGCCGCGGAACCGGGCCCGCGGCGGCGGGTGGAACCCCACCACCTCGTGACCTCGCACGGGCGCTGGTACCTGGTCGCCTGGGACCTCGACCACGAGGACTGGCGGCTGTTCCGGGCCGACCGGGTCACGCCGAGCACCCCCACCGGGCCGCGGTTCACCCCGCGCCCGATCCCGGGCGGGGACGTCGCCGAGTACGTCTCCGCCCGCTTCAAGGGTTCCGCCGAGCACAACCGCTGGCCCTGCACGGGCAAGGTCGTGCTCCACCGGCCGGCCCGGGAGGTCCTCCCGTTCGCGGGTGACGGGATCGTCGAAGACCTCGGGCCGGACCGGTGCGGCATCGAGGTCGGTTCCTGGTCCTGGGTGGCGCTGGCGGCCTCGCTGAACCGCTTCGACACCGACGTCGACGTGCTCCACCCGCCCGAGCTCACCCGGGCGTTCGCGCTGCTCGCCGCGCGCAACACCGCCACCGCCCGCACCCCCGGGCACCGGCCCGGCTGACCCGCACCGCTCGGTCGCGAGCGCAAGCACCACCTCGCCGGATGGAGGGCCGCGGGCAGGACGACCGCGGCGAGGACCCCGCCGCGGTGGTGATCACAGTTTGCGGGCGACCCCGGCGAGCACGATCTCGTCGACCGGTTCCGCCGGGGCGAGGTTCGGGCCGTCCGGCCACCAGTCCCGCAGCAGGGTCAGGCCGGGCTCGACGAATTCGAGCCCGTCGAACAGCCGCTCGATCTCGTCGCGGGAGCGGAAGTTGGCCGACCCCATCGAGCTGTTCCGGAACGTCTCGGAGATGTAGCGGGCGATGCCGCTGCCCGCACCGCCGTCCGCGGGATCGTGCCAGTGGGTCAGCGCGAGATAGGAGCCCGAGGGCAGGGCGTCGACGTAACGCCGCACGATCTCGTGCGGGCGCTGCTCGTCGGTGACGTGGTGGATCGTCGAGCACTGGATCAGCGCCACGGGGCGGCTCAGGTCCAGCCGGTCGGTGATCCGCGGGTCGGCCAGCAACCGGTCCGGTTCGGTCAGGTCGCCGTCGACGAAGTGGGTGCGGGAGTTCTCCTCCAGCAGCGCGCGGCCGTGCGCGGCGACGATCGGGTCGTTGTCCACGTAGACGACGGTGGATTCGGGGTTGAACCGCTGCGCGGCCTGGTGCGTGTTCTCCTGCGTGGGCAGGCCCGAACCGCAGTCCAGGAACTGATCGATCCCCGCCTTCGCCAGGAAGCGCACCACCCGGATGAGCCACGCCCGGTGCTCCTGGGCGAACGACAGCGTCTGCGGGATCTGGTCGATCACCGCACCGGCGACCTCCCGGTCCACCGCGTAGTTGTCCTTGCCGCCGAGGAAGACGTCATAGACCCGGGCGATGCTGGCCGTCGACTGGTCGATGCCCCGCTCCGGCGGTCCGCCTGCTCTCACTGTCGCGCTCCACGTCCCGTTCGATGCCACGGGTGAAGATACCGGTTCCGGTACCTCGTGGCGATCATCCGGTCCCCGCCCGGGCGCGAGGTGAGCCAGGTCTCAGCCGGTCCGCCGCGGCGCGGCTGCGGCCCGGGTCCGGCGGGGGAGCCGGTACCCGAGCGCCGGGTGGTGGTCGCCGATGCCGAGGCGCGCGCGGGCGTCGTGCCCGGCTCTCGGACGCCGTGCCCAGCTCGCCGACGTCGGGTCCGGCTCGCGGACGCCGGGCCGCGGACGCCGTGCCCGGCTCGCGGCCTCCGGCGCCGCGTTCGGTGCTGCGCAGGCGACGATCCCCCCGCGCCGCTCCCGGCCGGCGGCCGGTCAGGGAACGCGGATCATCTTCTTGTTGACGAACTCGGCGAACGCCAGGCGGCCGAGCTCGCGACCGGTGCCGGAGGCCTTCACCCCGCCGAACGGCAGTTCCGCGCTCTCCGCACCCACCTCGTTGACGAACACCATCCCCGCTTCCAGCCGGTCGGCCACGCGCATCGCCTGCTCGTGGTCGGGGGTGAAGACGTAGGAGCCCAGGCCGAAGGGCGTGTCGTTCGCGGTGCTGATCGCGGCTTCTTCGTCGGGGACGCGGTAGAGGACGGCGACGGGACCGAAGAACTCCTCGTGGTGCGCCGGGTTGGCGGGTTCCACCCCGGTGAGCACGATCGGCGGAAAGAAGTTCCCGCGCCGAGTCCCGCCCCGGTGCGCGGTCGCGCCGTGCTCGACGGCGCGCTGCACCTGCTCCTCCAGGCGGTCGGCGGCGGCCGTCGAGGACAGCGGGCCGAGCGCGGTGCCGGGCGCCGTCGGATCACCGGGTTCGATGGCGGTGAAGGCGGGGACGAACCGGTCCGCGAAGTCGTCGTAGAGGTCGTCGGCGACGATGATGCGCTTGGCGGCGTTGCAGGCCTGCCCGCCGTTGTCGATCCGAGCGGCGATCGCCGCGGCCACGGCGGCGTCGAGGTCGTCGCTGCCCAGCAGCACGAACGGATCGGAGCCGCCGAGTTCCAGCACCACCTTCTTGAGGTGGCGCCCGGCGATCTCGGCCACCGCGCGTCCGGCCCGTTCGGACCCGGTGAGCGAGACCCCGGCGACCCGCGGGTCCGCGATCAACCGCGCGACCTGGTCGGTGTCGGCGTAGATGTTGGTGTAGGTACCGCTCGGCAGGCCCGCTTCGCGGAACAACTCCTGCAGGAAGGCGGCGGATTCGGGGCACTGCGGGGCGTGCTTGAGCAGGATCGCGTTGCCCAGCGCGAGGTTCGGCGCCGCGAACCTGGCGACCTGGTACGCCGGGTAGTTCCACGGCATGATCCCGAGCAGAACGCCCAGCGGCTGGGTGCGCACCAGCGCGCGGCCGGAGTCGACGATGATCTCCTCGTCGGCGGTGCAGGACGGCGCCACCTCGGCGGAGTAGCGGTAGATGTCGGTGCAGAAGTCGACTTCGCCGAGCGCCTGGTCGACGGGCTTGCCCATCTCGCGGACGATGATGTCCGCGAGTTCCCGCCGGTGCTCGGCGTGCAGGTCACCGACCCGTGCCACCAGCTCGGCCCGCTGCCGCACCGTGGTCGTGCGGAACCACGACCGCTGCGCTTCCGCGGCGGTCCCCAGGGCGGTGGCGAGCGCGGCGTCGGAGTCGACCGGGGTCGTGGAGATCAGCTCTCTGCTCGCGGGGTCGACAACTGCGTACTCGGTCATGATCGCCCTCCCGGCCGTCGTCTCGCTCGCGGCCATCATGGTCCATACGTTGAACGCATGTCCAGCAATGCGGCATCGATGCAGTTGGAACCGCTTGCGGTGGAGGGGAAAACGTCCACGTGTCGGCGGTTTGAAATAGAACAGGGCATTGAACGGTCGTACAAACAGCCCTATGGTCGTGGCCATGACGACTCTCACCACGGACGAACTCAAGTCGGTCTCGCAGGGCTACGACGCGGATCCCGGCCGCTCGATGTCGCTGCGGGCGGAGGCCTACACCGATCCGAAGTGGCACCGCGCGGACCTCGAAGCGATCTTCAGCCGCACCTGGCAGTGGGTCTGCCACGTCGAGCAGCTGGCCGAACCCGGTGGCTACGTGGCCACGACCGTCGCGGAACGCCCGATCGTCGTCGTGCGCGATCGGCAGCGGCGGCTGCGCGCCTTCTACAACGTCTGCAAGCACCGCGCGCACGAACTGGTGTCCGGCTCGGGCACCGCCCGCACCCTCGTCTGCCCGTACCACGCGTGGACCTACGACCTCACCGGTGCGCTCGTCGGCGCGCGGCAGACGGACCGGATGGCGTTCGACAAGTCGGAGATCTGCCTCGACCAGGTCCAGGTGGAGGAGTTCTGCGGGTTCGTGTACGTCAACCTCGACCCGTCGGCGGCGCCGCTGGCCGAGCAGGCCCCCGACCTCGCGGCCCAGATCACCGAACGCGCCCCGGACATCGCCGGGCTCACGCACGCGAAGCGCCTGCACTACGACGTGAAGACCAACTGGAAGAACGTCATCGACAACTTCCTGGAGTGCTACCACTGCCACGTCGCGCACAAGGAGTTCGTGTCGCTGGTCGACATGGACACCTACGACGTGAAGACGCACGGGATCTGGTCGAGCCACTTCGCGGACGCAGGCAAGTCCGCGAACACCGCCTACGACGTCTCGGGCGCCACCGTCACCGAGCACGCGGTGTGGTGGCTCTGGCCGAACACCTGCCTGCTGCGCTATCCCGGGCGCGGCAACTTCATGGTGTTCCAGATCCTGCCCGCGGGACCGGACCGCAGCCTGGAGACCTGGGACTTCTACCTGGAGAGCACCGAACTCACCGAGGTCGAGCAGCAATCCGTCGACTACATCGACGACGTGCTCCAGGTGCAGGACATCGACCTGGTCGAGAGCGTCCAGCGGGGCATGGAATCACCGGCGTTCGACCAGGGCCGGATCGTCTACGACCCGGAGCGCCAGCCGGGGCTGTCCGAGCACGGCGTCCACCACTTCCACGGGCTCGTGCTGGAGGCCTACGCGGCGATGGCGGCGAACCGCCCCACCTCCTGACCGCCGGCCCCCGACAGGATCGAGGCTGCATGCCGAAACCGATCATCATCACGTGCGCACCGACCGGCGGCATCCACACACCGACGATGTCGCCGCACCTGCCGATCACCCCGGACGAGATCGCCCGGGCCGCCGTCGACGCGGCCGAAGCGGGCGCGGCCATCGTCCACCTGCACGCCCGCGATCCCGAGACCGGGCGGCCCGACCCGCGGCCGGAGCTGTTCCAGAACTTCCTGCCGCGCATCGCCGCCGAGTGCGACGCCGTCGTGAACATCTCCACCGGCGGCGGGCTCGGCATGTCTCGCGACGACCGGCTGCGCGCGGCGAAGGCGACCTCGCCGGAGATGGCCTCGCTCAACGTCGGCTCGTTGAACTTCGGGATCTTCCCGATGGCGCGCAAGCACGACCGGTGGAAGCACGACTGGGAACCGGAATTCCTGGAATCGACGCGGGACCTGGTCTTCAAGAACACCTTCGCCGACCTCGAACACATCGTGAAGGAGCTCGGCGGGGAGCACGGCACCCGGTTCGAGTTCGAGTGCTACGACCTCGGTCACCTCTACAACCTGGCGTGGCTGGTGGACCAGGGCTGGGTCCAGCCGCCGTTCTTCGTGCAGCTGGTCTTCGGCGTCCTGGGCGGCGCGGGCGCGGACCTGGACAACCTCCTGCACCTGCACACCATCGCGGAGAAGCTGTTCGGCGACTCCTACGAGTGGTCGGTGCTCGCCGCCGGGCGGCACCAGATGCCGTTCGCCACCCAGGCGGCGATGCTCGGCGGCAACCTCCGCGTCGGGCTGGAGGACAGCCTGTTCATCGGTCCCGGTGAGCTGGCCGCGTCCAACGCCGACCAGGTCCGCAAGATCCGCGGGATCGTCGAATCCCTCGGGCACTCGGTCGCGACCCCGGCCGAAGCCCGCCGCCGCCTCGCCTTGAAGGGAGCGGACCATGTCGGGTTCTGAAGGAGGTTCCGGCACCGGCCGGGTGGCGAGCCTCGGTGGCGGGGTGATCGGGCAGAGCTGGACGGCGCTGTTCCTCGCCGCGGGCAGGCCGGTCGCGGTGTTCGACCCGGACCCGGCCGCGGAGCAGCGGGTCCGCCGGGCGGTGGCGACCGCGTGGCCCGTGCTGACCGAGCTCGGTCTGGCCGACCGCGGCGACCCGGACGCGCTGGAGTTCACCCGGGACGCGCTCACCGCCGTCGAGGGCGCCGAATTCGTGCAGGAGAGCGTTCCCGAGCGGATCGCGATCAAGCACGAGCTCTACGCGGCCATCGAACCCGCCCTCGGCGACGGCGCGCTGGTGGCGTCGTCCGCATCCGGGCTGACCCTCACCGAGATGCAGGGCGGCTGGCGCGACCCCTCCCGGTTCGTGCTCGGCCACCCGTTCAACCCACCGCACCTGATCCCGCTGGTCGAGGTGGTGGGCAACGACCGGACCGCGCCGGGTGCGGTGGACCGGGCCCGCGCGTTCTACGAATCGGTCGGGAAGGTGACGATCGAGCTCAAGCGCGAAGTGCCCGGGCACGTGGCCAACCGGTTGCAGGCCGCGCTGTGGCGCGAGGCGGTCCACCTCGTCAACGAGGGGGTGGCCGACGTCGCGGACGTGGACACCGCCGTCTCCGCCGGGCCCGGCCTGCGCTGGGCGGCGATGGGGCCGACGCTGCTGTTCCACCTGGGCGCGGGGGAAGGCGGTCTCGCCGCCTTCTGCGAGCGCTACGCGGACAGCTTCAACCGGTGGTTCGACGACCTCGGCCGCCCGCACCTGGACGCGGACACCGCGCGGAACCTGGTGCGCGGGCTCGCCCCGGCCGAATCGGTCGACGCCCTGTCCCGCCGCCGGGACGAGCTGATCACCGCGATGATCCGCGTCTCCCGCGACCGGCCGACGGACGTCTGACACCCGCTGACCGCGCGGCGGGTGGCGCGGCCCTCCCGCGCCGCCCGCCCCCGACGAAGGAGGCGAGCACCACGATGACCGCGACCAGCGCTCCGCTGGAGCTGACGCTGCGAAGCAGGTCCGAGGTGGCCGACGGGGTCCTGCTGCTGGAGTTCACCGCCACCGGTGGCGGCGAACTGCCCGGCTGGGAACCCGGCGCGCACCTCGACCTGCGGCTCCCGTCCGGCGCGGTGCGGCAGTACTCGCTGTGCGGCGACCCGGGGGACCGGCGCGCCTACACCGTCTGCGTGCTGCGCGAGGCGACCGGCCGCGGCGGATCGGTCGAGCTGCACGACCGGCTGCGCGTCGGAGACGAGATCACCGGATCCGCCCCGCGGAACCACTTCCCGCTGCACGACGCGCCCGAGCACGTCTTGCTCGCGGGAGGTATCGGGATCACGCCGATCAAGGCGATGCTCGACGAGCTGCACCGGCGCGGCGCGCCCTGGCGGCTGGTGTACGGCGGGCGGACCCGCGCGGCGATGGCCTTCGCCGCCGAACTGGCCGCCGCGCACCCCGGCCGCGTCTCGATCGTGCCTGAGGACGAGCGGGGCAGGCCGGACGTCGAGCGGATCGTCGCCGAACTGCCCGCGACGGCCAGGCTGTACTGCTGCGGGCCCGCCGCCATGCTCGACGCGGTGGCCGCGGCGTGCGAGCGAACGGCGATCTCCGACCGGCTGCACGTGGAGCGCTTCGCCGCCGCCGGGGACGCGCCCGACCCGACCGGCGATTCCGCGTTCGAGGTCGAGCTGCGGGAGACCGGGACGACGGTGACCGTCGCCGCCGACCAGTCCCTGCTGTCGGCCGTGCAGCAAGTCCGCCCGGACATCCCGTCGTCCTGCCAGGAGGGCTACTGCGGCACGTGCGAGACCCGCGTGCTGGAGGGGGAACCGGACCACCGGGGAACGCTCCTGTCGCCGGCGGAGCACGACGAGGAGGGGACCATGCTCATCTGCGTGGGCCGGGCGCGGAGCCCGAAGCTCGTGCTGGAGCTGTGAGGATCCGACCGCGGTGCCGCCCCGGCGGGAACCGCTGCCGCCCGGAAGCGACCGACCGGTGCACACCGGACACCCGGCGGCCTGCGGTTTCCCGCCGCGGGGGGCCCCCCCCCCCCCCCCGCGCCCGCTCTCCCCGGGGACCGCTCACTCGGCCCGGATGTGCGCGGTCTGCACCAGCTGCGGGCCGCCCCGCGACGCC
>NZ_JAIUKB010000006.1:0-29718 GCF_020176785.1 Saccharopolyspora sp. 6V
GGTGCGGGTGATGATGGCCGGAGCGGGGGACGGGGCGCCGGGATCTCCGTCGGGGGACCAGATCTCCCGGATCGTGGGAAGCGGCTGTTGGCAGCGGCGGAAAAGATCACGTGAGAGTCGTGGGTCATCGCGTCGTTCCGGCGTTCGAGTTAGGGTCGGCCAGGTTTGCGGCGGTCGGCAAGTGACTGTCGGTGATCCGAGGGGGCTCGGTTGATCGAGTTCCGATCCGTGCGCAAGGAATATCCCGGGGGCGCGGTCGCGGTCGACGACGTGGACCTGGCGGTCGAGGCGGGCACGATCACCGTGCTCGTCGGTCCGTCCGGCTGCGGGAAGACCACCTTGCTGCGCATGGTGAACCGCATGATCGACCCGAGCGCGGGCACCGTGCTCGTGGACGGGCGGGACGTGCGCGACGCCGACCCGGCGGTGCTGCGCCGCGGCATCGGCTACGTCATCCAGCAGGCCGGGCTGTTCCCGCACCGCTCCGTGCTGGACAACATCGCCACCGTGCCGAGGCTGTTCCGCGGTTCCCGCCGCGACACCCGGCGGCGCGCGCAGGAACTGCTGGACCTGGTGGGGCTGCCGGCCTCGCTCGGCGACCGCTACCCGGCGCAGCTCTCCGGCGGCCAGCAGCAGCGCGTCGGCGTGGCCCGTGCCCTCGCCGCCGATCCGCCGGTGCTGCTGATGGACGAGCCGTTCAGCGCCGTCGACCCCGTGGTCCGCGAAGGGCTGCAGGACGAGCTGCTGCGGTTGCAGGGCGAACTCGGCAAGACCGTCCTGTTCGTCACCCACGACATCGACGAGGCGGTGAAGCTCGGCGAGAAGGTCGCCGTGCTGCGCACCGGCGGGCACGTCGCCCAGTACGCCGCACCCGACGAGCTGCTCGCCCGGCCCGCCGACGACTTCGTCACCTCCTTCATCGGGCGCGACCGCGGCTACCGGCGGCTGTCGTTCGCCGACGGCGGTGGGATCGAACCCGGCGAGGTCCGCACCGTTTCCCTCGGCGACGTCCCCGGCCGCACCGGCGACGAGTGGGTGCTCGTCCTCGACGCCGACCGCAGGCCCCGCGGCTGGCTGCCGCCGCGCACCACCGCGGACGAACCCCTCACCGAGGACGTGCTGGTCGCGGGCGGCTCGCTGCACACCCGCGGGACGGCGCTGCGCGGCGCGCTGGACGCGGCGCTGTCCGCGCCGTCCGGGCTCGGCGTCGTCGTCGACGAGGACGGCGGGTACGTCGGCGTCGTCGGCGCCCGGCACGTGCTCGACGTCATCGAGGCCGGGCGCGGGGAGCGGCCGTGATCGACGAGCTCGCGCACTACTTCTCCAGCCCCAGCAACCGCGAGGTGGTGCTGGAATCCCTCGGGCAGCACATCTACCTCGCGCTGGTGCCGCTGGTGCTGGGCGCGTTGCTGGCGGTGCCCGCCGGGCGGCTCGCGCAGCGGGCGCCGAAGCTGCGCGGAGTGCTGCTGGGCTCGATGAACGTGCTCTACACGATCCCCTCGCTGGCCCTGTTCGTGATCATCCCCGTGGTGATCGGGACCGGTGCGACCGCCGCGATCAACGTGGTCATCGCGCTGACCATCTACAACGCGGCGCTGCTGGTGCGACCCGTGATGGAAGGTCTCGACTCGGTGCCCGAGCACGTCGTCACCGCCGCCACCGCCCTCGGCTACCGGCCGCGCCGCCGGTTCTTCGCCGTCGAGGTGCCGCTGGCGCTGCCGGTGCTGAGCACCTCGCTGCGGGTCGCCTCGGTCAGCAACGTCAGCCTCGTCAGCGTCGGCGCGCTGATCGGCATCGGCGGGCTCGGCCGGTTGTTCACCGACGGGTTCCAGCGGGACTACCTGACTCCGATCCTGATCGGCGTGGTGCTCACGCTCGCGCTGGCGATGGTCGGGGACCTGCTGATCGTGGCGCTGCGCAGGCTGTGCACCCCGTGGCAGCGGGCGAGCGCGGGGGGACGCTGACATGATCATCAACGAGCTGGTCGCCTGGTTGTCGGACCCGGAGCACTGGCTGTCCTCCACCGGGCTGCTCGCCCAGACGGGCAGGCACCTGTACTACTGCGTGCTGTCGGTGCTGTGCGCCTCGATCATCGCGATGCCGATCGGGCTGTGGATCGGGCACACCGGCCGCGGCGGCGCCACCGTCGTCGTGCTCAGCAACTCGCTGCGGGCGCTGCCGACGCTCGGCCTGGTCACCCTGTTCGTGCTCGTCGCGGGCATCGGCGAGGCGCCCACGCTGGCCGGGCTGGTGATCCTGGCGATCCCCGCGGTGCTCTCCGGCGCCTACGCCGGGGTGCAGAGCGTGCCCGCCGAGGTGCGCGACGCCGCCAAGGGCATGGGCATGACCCCGATGCAGCAGCTGTGGCAGGTGGAGCTGCCGAACGCAGCGCCGCTGCTGTTCGGCGGGGTGCGCACCGCGATGCTGCAGGTCGTGGCCACCGCCTCCGTCGCCGCGTACGTGGGCCTCGGCGGGCTCGGCAGCATCCTGCTCGAAGGCATCAAGACCTACGACTACGGCCAGACGCTCGCCGCGGCGCTGTGCATCGCGCTGCTGGCGGTACTGCTCGACGTGCTGCTGAGCAGGCTCTCGCGAGCCGTCACGCCGCGCGGCATCCGCAGCGGCCCGCCTGCAGCCGCCACGAGCACCGGCTGAACACGTGTCCACTGCGACGGGAAGAAGCACGCCGTGAAGCGATGGGGAGCGCTGGCGCTGGCCGGCTTGGCGTTGGTCGGGGTCGCGGGCTGCGGCGGCGACCCGTTCCAGGCCGGGGACGGCACGAACGGGGCGCTGGTCGTCGGCTCCGCCGACTTCACCGAGAGCGAACTCGTGATGGAGATCTACGCCGAGGCGCTGCGGCGCACCGGCGCCGACGTCGACACCAAACCCCGCATCGGGGCGCGCGAGACCTACGTCAACGCCGTCGCCCAGGGCGAGCTGTCGGTGATGCCCGACTACACCGGCAACCTGCTGCAGTACGTCGACGAGAACGATCCCGCCACCGAATCGGGGCAGGTCTACGACGCCCTGCGGCGGAAGCTGCCGCCCGGGCTGGACGTCCTCGACCAGGCGCCCGCCGAGGATTCCGACGTGCTCACCGTGACCCGCCGCACCGCCGACAGCGGCATCGGCACGCTGGAGGACCTCGGGCCGCGCTGCGGCGAATTCGTGCTCGGCGCCCCCGCCGAGTGGAAGACGCGGTGGGAGCAGCGCATCGCCGAGGTCTACGGCTGCACCTTCGCGGAGATCCGCAACCTCGAAGCGGGCACCGTCACCGTGGACGCGCTCACCGGCGACACCGTGCAGGTCGCGAACCTGTTCACCACGTCCTCGCAGATCGCCGCGAACGACCTGGTGCCGCTGCGGGACACCCGCGACATGTTCCCGGCCCAGCACGTGGTGCCGCTGGTCGGCGAGGGCAGGCTGACCCCGCCGCAGGCCGAGGCGATCGACCGGGTGTCGCGGGCGCTGAGCACCGAGGACCTCACCGAGCTCAACCGGCGGCTCGAAGTCGACAAGGCCAATCCCACCGATCTCGCCAAGGAATTCGTCGCCGCAGTGGGTGCGTGACACCCCTCGGCGCGTCCCGGCGGCCGGAGGAGCGTGCGCTCCGCGCTGATCCACTCCGGCTGCTGGCGAAATCTGATTCCCTTTCGGGCTCGCCCGGTGTCGCCGCATCGTGCGAGCAACCGGTCGACGCAGCGTGACGCGGTCAACCATGGTGTGGGGCGCGGCCCACTTTTGCGCTACTGGAAGTGCTGGAGTTCGGGATCGGTGCGATGGTTTTGTCGCCGATCACCGAGAGGTTCGAACCTCGTCCTTCTCGGGTGGCTCGGTTGAATCCGATTCAGCAACAACGAGGGGAAATCTCGCATGCGTACTTCTACTCGCCTCCTTGGTGCGGCCGCGGTCGCCGTGGCTCTGCTCGGTGCCGGCTCCACGACGGCGTTCGCCGGTGGGCACGACGACCCGGCTGTCTCCAGCGAGTCCGGTGACGGGGGTGCCGGTGGCTCTGGTGGCATCGGGGTGAATGTGCTCTGCGGCCTCGGCGTTCTGGGCTCGGGCTCGTGCTCCGCCTCCGATGGCGGGGACGGTGGCGGTTCGGGCGCTGAGACCGGCATCGGCAACACCGAGGGCTGACAGCTCGACCTTTCCGCCGCGGGAAAGAAGTGCCCGGATCCCGTTCGAGGGGTCCGGGCACATCGCTGTTCTCGACGTTCAGCGCAATGAAGATCGGCGATCTCGCGAACCTGGACGACCATGCGGAACGCCGTCGCCCGATCGCTCGGTCGTTCAGCGGGTGGCGGCCTGGCTCGCGCGCGGGCCGCGAAGCGAATCGGTCAATCGCCGCCGACGGTCATCAGTCCGGAGTGAAGATCGAATATTTGTCGACAGGAAATCGTTGATCGTGCGTCTTTGCGGGTGAAGCCGCTCGTCGCACCGCCGCTGTTTAAACGAACGGGTTACTTCTAAACCACTTTAGTGCTACTGAAGATGCAGGAGAGCGAGGTCGGTGCGATGGTTTTGTCGCCGATCACCGAGAGGTTCGAACCTCGTCCTTCTCGGGTGGCTCGGTTGAATCCGATTCAGCAACAACGAGGGGAAATCTCGCATGCGTACTTCTACTCGCCTCCTTGGTGCGGCCGCGGTCGCCGTGGCTCTGCTCGGTGCCGGCTCCACGACGGCGTTCGCCGGTGGGCACGACGACCCGGTCGTCACCAGCGAGTCCGGTGACGGGGGCGCCGGGGGCGCTGGTGGCACCGGCCTGAACCTGCTCTGCGGCATCGGCATCCTGGGCTCGGGCTCGTGCTCCGCCGCCAACGGCGGCGACGGTGGCGGTTCGGGCGCTGAGACCGGCATCGGCAACACCGAGGGCTGACAGTGCCGCCTCTTCGAGGTGGGAGATGCCCGGCCCCCATTCTTCGGAGGGGGCCGGGCATATCGCTGTTCTCGACGTCTCCGCGTGACGACGATCGGTGATAGCGTGACGGCGCCCGAAGCGATTTTAGCGGCGCCCATCGATTCGCCCGGTCAGGTCCTCGGCTGCAATCCGCACCTTGTCGGCGAGCTCCGGCCAGGTCGCACCGCAACTCGTACGCCCAGCCGGTTCGCACACGTGCCGGAACGTCACGCTGATCGCCGCCGACGGCCACCGGTCCGGCCCGAACACCGGGCACGCCACCGAAGCGAACCCGCCGGTCACGTGCCCGTCCTCCACCGCCCAACCCAGGCGGCGCTCCGCGTCCAGCACGCGGCGCAACTCCGGCAACGTCCGCGGCCCCCGCTCGGTGCGGCTCGCGAACCCCGCCGGGAACGACGCCCGCACCTGCGCGGCAGGCAGGTGCGCCAACATCGCCCGCCCCGACGCCGTCAAGTGCGCGGGCAACCGCACCCCCACATCGGTGACCAGCGTCTGCGCCCGCGACGGGCGCTGCTGCAGCAGGTACAGCAGCTCACCACCGTGCAGCACCCCCAGGTGCGCGGTGCACCCCACCTCGTCCACCAGCCTGCGCAGCACCGGGCTCGCCAACCGCTCCAGCGGATCGGCGCGCAAGTACGCCGAACCCAGCTCGAACGCCGCCACCCCCAGCGCGAACCGGCGCTCCTCCGGCAACCGCACCACGAAACCGGCCGCCACCAGCTCCGCCAGCAAGTGGTACGTCGTCGACCGCGGCAACCCCAGCTCCCGCGCCAGCGCCCCCGCCGACACCGGCGCCGCCCGGCCCGCCATCGCCGTCAAGATCGCCAGCCCGCGCCGCAGCGCGGGCACCTCGCTGCTGGCTCCCACCGGACCTCCCCGCGACGTCTGGAATCCCAGACGGAACCACCCTAACCGGGCTTCTGCGCCGCGCCGCACCCGTGTGACATGGAGGAATGCGACACGTGCACAAGTTGGTGGCCGGCGAGCTGACCCGGCAGCAGGTCGTCGACATCGCCCGCGGCGGCACCGCCGTCGAGCTCGACCCCGACACCGAACGCGCCGTCGAAGGCACCCGCAGGCACATCGACGCGCTCGCCGCCGCCGAGGAACCCACCTACGGCGTCTCCACCGGGTTCGGCGCGCTCGCCGTCCGGCACATCCCCGCCGAACGGCGCACCGCCCTGCAGCAGTCCTTCGTCCGCTCGCACGCCGCCGGCGCCGGGCCCGCCGTCGAAGCCGAAGTGGTGCGATCCCTGATGCTGCTGCGGCTGCGCACCATCAGCACCGGCCACACCGGCGCCCGGCTCAGCACCGCCCGCGCCCTCGCCGCCGCGCTCAACGCGGGCATCGTGCCCGTCGTGCACGAACACGGCTCCCTCGGCTGCTCCGGAGACCTCGCGCCGCTCGCCGCCGTCGCGCTCGCCCTCACCGGCGAAGGCCACGTGCTCGCGCCGGACGGGACCACCCGCCCCGCCGCCGACGCGCTCGCCGACGCCGGCATCGAACCCGTGGTGCTCGCCGAGAAGGAAGGCCTGTCGCTGACCAACGGCACCGACGGCATGCTCGGCATGCTGGTGCTCGCGCTGCACGACCTCGCCGAACTGCTGGAGATCGCCGACCTCACCGCCGCGATGAGCGTCGAAGCGCTGCTGGGCACCGACCGGGTCTTCGCCGCCGACCTGCACGCGCTGCGCCCGCACCCCGGGCAGGCCCGCTCCGCCGACCGCATCCACCGGCTGCTCGCCGGATCCGAGATCGTCGCCAGCCACCGCGGCCCCGGCTGCACCCGCGTGCAGGACGCCTACTCGCTGCGCTGCGCACCCCAGGTGCACGGCTCGGCCGCCGACGCCGTCGCGTTCGCCGAGACCGTCGCCGACCGCGAACTCGCCGCCGCCATCGACAACCCCGTCGTCCTCGACGACGGCCGCGTCGAATCCAACGGCAACTTCCACGGCGCCCCGCTCGCGCACGCCCTCGACTACCTGGCGATCCCGCTCGCCGACGTGGCGAGCATGGCCGAACGCCGCACCGACCGGATGCTCGACGTGGCCCGCTCGCACGGGCTGCCCGCCTTCCTCGCCGACGACCCCGGCGTCGACTCCGGGCACATGATCGCGCACTACACGCAGGCCGGAGTCGTCGCCGAGCTCAAACGGCTCGCCGCGCCCGCCTCCGTCGACTCCATCCCCACCAGCGCCATGCAGGAGGACCACGTGTCGATGGGCTGGGCGGCGGCCCGCAAGCTGCGCCGCGCCCTCGACGGGCTGCGCACCGTGCTCGCCGTCGAACTGCTCACCGCCGCCCGCGCCCTCGACCTGCGCGCCCCGCTCGCACCCGCGCCCGGCACCGCCGCCGCCCGGGACCTGCTGCGCACCCGCGTGCCGGGGCCCGGACCCGACGCGCACCTCGCCCCGCAGATCGCCGAGACCGAAGCGCTGCTGCGCTCCGGTGCCGTCAACACCACCGTGCAGAACCACCTGGGAGGCTGAGCATGAGCACCGGACCCCGGCCCGTGCGCGCGGCGCGCGGCACCACCCGCACCGCCCGCTCCTGGAGCACCGAAGCACCGCTGCGGATGCTGCAGAACAACCTCGACCCGGACGTCGCCGAACGCCCCGACGACCTCGTCGTCTACGGCGGAACCGGCCGCGCCGCCCGGAACTGGGCCAGCTACGACGCCATCGTCGCCGAGCTCCGCGCCCTCGCCGAGGACGAGACGCTGCTGGTGCAGTCCGGCAAACCCGTCGGCGTGCTGCGCACCCACGAATGGGCACCGCGGGTGCTGCTGGCGAACTCGAACCTCGTCGGGGACTGGGCGAACTGGCCCGAATACCGCAGGCTCGACGCGCTCGGGCTCATGATGTACGGGCAGATGACCGCCGGATCGTGGATCTACATCGGCACCCAGGGCATCCTGCAAGGCACCTACGAGACGTTCGGCGCCGTCGCCGCCAAGCGCTTCGGCGGCAGCCTCGCCGGAACGCTCACCGTCACCGCCGGACTCGGCGGCATGGGCGGCGCGCAACCCCTCGCCGTCACCATGAACGGCGGCGCCGCGCTCGTCGTCGAATGCGACCCCGAACGCGCCCGCCGCCGCGTGCAGCACCGCTACCTCGACGTGCTCGCCGACGACCTCGACGACGCCGTCGAGCAGGCCGTCGCCGCTCGCGATCAGCGCCGCGCCGTGTCCATCGGCGTCATCGGAAACGCCGCCGAAGTGCTGCCGGAACTGCTGCGGCGCGGCGTGCCCGCCGACATCGTCACCGACCAGACCTCCGCGCACGACCCGCTGTCCTACCTGCCGCGCGGCGTCGACCTCGACGACTGGGCGGACTACGCGGCGCAGAAGCCCGACGAGTTCACCACCCGCGCCCGCGACTCCATCGCCGAGCACGTCGAAGCGATGGTCGGCTTCCTCGACGCGGGCGTCGAAGTCTTCGACTACGGCAACTCGCTGCGCGGCGAAGCCGTCGAAGCCGGCTACGCGCGCGCCTTCGACTACCCCGGCTTCGTGCCCGCCTACCTGCGGCCGCTGTTCTGCGAGGGCAAAGGCCCGTTCCGCTGGGCCGCGCTGTCCGGCGACCCCGCCGACATCGCCGCCACCGACCGCGCGATCCTCGACGAGTTCGGCGAGGACGAGCACCTGGCCCGCTGGATCCGGCTCGCCGGGGAGAAGGTCGCGTTCCAAGGGCTGCCCGCCCGGATCTGCTGGCTCGGCTACGGCGAACGGCACCGCGCCGGGCTGCGGTTCAACGAACTCGTCGCCTCCGGCGAGGTGTCCGCGCCGCTCGTGCTCGGCCGCGACCACCTCGACAGCGGATCCGTCGCCTCCCCCTACCGGGAGACCGAGGGGATGGCCGACGGATCCGATGCCGTCGCCGACTGGCCGCTGCTCAACGCGCTGGTCAACACCTCTTCCGGCGCCACCTGGGTGTCGGTGCACCAGGGTGGCGGCGTCGGCATGGGCCGCTCGCTGCACGCCGGGCAGGTCACCGTCGCCGACGGCACCGAGCTCGCCGCCCGCAAGCTCGAACGCGTCCTGACCAACGACCCCGGCACCGGGGTGCTGCGGCACGCCGACGCCGGCTACGACCGCGCCCGCGACGTGGCCGCCGAACGCGGGCTGCGGCTGCCGATCGCGGGGGAGGGGCGATGAGCACGTCCCGGCTGCTCGCCGAGCTCGACGACGTCGGCCGCGACCGGCGCCGCGGCGGCTACTCCCGGCACGTCTTCGACCGCGGGGAACGCGAACTCCGCGAGTGGTTCGCCGAACAGGCCGGGCGTCGCGGCCTGCAGGTCGAGACCGACCGCAACGCGAACCTGTGGGCGTGGTGGGGAGAACCCGGTGACGACGCCGTCGTCACCGCCAGCCACCTCGACTCGGTGCCCGGCGGCGGGGCCTTCGACGGGCCGCTCGGCGTGGTGTCCGCGCTCGCCGCCGTGGAGTCGTTGCGCGACAGCGGGTTCCGGCCGCGGCGACCGCTCGCCGTCGTCGCGTTCGCCGAAGAGGAAGGCGGCCGGTTCGGGGTACCGTGCCTCGGTTCCCGGCTGCTCAGCGGCGGCATCAGCCGCGACGCCGCCTGTGCGCTGCGCGACCCCGACGGCACCACCTTCGCCGAAGCGATGCGCGCCGCCGGGCACGACCCGGAACGCGCCGGGCGCGACGACGCGGCGCTGCGGCGCATCGGACGCCTGGTGGAACTGCACGTCGAACAGGGCAAGGGCCTCATCGACCTGCACCGGCCCGTCGCCGTCGCCGACAGCATCCTCGCGCACGGGCGCTGGCGGTTCCGGTTCCGCGGCGAAGGCAACCACGCCGGAGCCACCCCGATCGGCGACCGCCGCGAAGCCGCCGCCCGCGAGCAGGCCCGCGCCACCGTCGGCCGCGTCGAAGCCACCCCCGGCGGCACCAACGTCATCGCCTCCGCGGTGGACCTGTGGCTGGACGCCCGAGCCCCGCTGCACCCCGCCGCCCGGGCCCTCGTCGACGAGATCGCCCGGCACGCCCACGAGCACGCCCACGACGAAGGCTGCACCGTCGAGATCACCGAAGAGTCCTACGGCGACACCGTGCACTTCGACCCCGGGCTCCGCGACGAACTCCGCGCCCAGCTCGACGACGCTCCCGTGCTGCCCACCGGAGCCGGGCACGACGCCGGAGTCCTCGCCGCCCACGCGCCCACGGCCATGCTGTTCGTCCGCAACCCCACCGGCGTCAGCCACGCACCCGAGGAGCACGCCGAACCCGACGACTGCGCCGCAGGCACCACGGCGCTCGCCGACGTCCTCCGGAGGTGGACCGCATGACCTACTGGTGCGAACACGCCTGGCTCGACGACGGGCCGCAGGCCGGCGTGCTCGTCGACGTCGACGGCACCACCATCACCGCCGTCACCCGCACCGACGACCCGCCCCCCGGAGCCACCCGGCTGCCCGGGCTCGTCATCCCCGGCCTCGCCAACGCCCACTCGCACGCCTTCCACCGCGGGCTCCGCGGGCGCGCCACCGGACGCGGGACCTTCTGGACCTGGCGCGAGCAGATGTACGCGCTCGCCGGACGGCTCGACCCCGACAGCTACCTGCGGCTCGCCACCGCCACCTACACCGAGATGGCGCTCGCCGGGATCACCTGCGTCGGCGAATTCCACTACCTGCACCACCCGCCCGGCGGCGGCCGCTACGACGACCCCAACGCGATGAGCGCCGCGCTCGCCCAAGCCGCCCACGACGCCGGGATCCGGCTCACCCTCCTCGACACCTGCTACCTCACCGGCGGCTTCGACACCCCCGCCGAAGGCGTGCAGCTGCGGTTCAGCGACGGCGACGCCACCGCCTGGGCCGACCGCGTCGACCGGTTCCGCGTCGACTGCGGCCGGGTGCGCCTCGGCGCCGCCGTGCACTCCGTGCGCGCCGTCCCCGCCGGGCAGATCCCGCACCTCGTCGGCTGGGCGCAGCGCGGCGGCACCCCGCTGCACGTGCATCTGTCCGAACAACGCGCCGAGAACGACGCCTGCCGCGCCGCCCACGGCCGCACCCCGACCGAACTCCTCCACGAGCACGGCGCCCTCGGCCCCAGCACCACCGCCGTGCACGCCACCCACCTCACCGAGCACGACCTGCGACTGCTCGGCGACACCGGCACCGGCAGCTGCCTGTGCCCCAGCACCGAGGCCGACCTCGGCGACGGCATCGGACCCGCCCGCGCGCTGCACGACGCGGGCAGTCCGCTGTCCCTCGGCAGCGACGGGCACTCCACCATCGACCTGCTCGCCGAAGCCCACGCCGTCGAAGCAGGACAACGGCTGCGCGCCGAAACCCGCGGGCACTTCGACACCCCGCGGCTGCTCGACATGGCCACCACGAACGGGCACCGCGCCCTCGGCTGGCTCGACGCCGGACGCATCGCACCCGGGCAGCGCGCCGACCTCGTCGCGCTCGACCTCGACGGGCCCCGCCTCGCCGGCGTCCCCCTGGGCGGCGTGCCCACCGCCGCCCGCGCCGACGACGTCCGGGACGTCATCGCCCACGGCCGCGCCATCGTCCGCGACCGCGCCCACGAACACGTGCCCGACCCGGCCCGGCGCCTCCGGCGGGTGCTCGCCGAACTCAGCTGACCACCGACGCGGACGGAACACCATGACCAGCACCGCCATCACCGGCATCGGCGAACTCACCACGAACGACGACGAGCTCGGCACCCCCGGCAGCGCCGCGCTCGTCCTCGACGGCGACCGCATCGCCTGGGTCGGACCCGCCCACCGCGCACCCGCCGCCGACCAGGCTCTCGACGTCGATGGCCGCGCCGTGCTGCCCGGCTGGGTCGACAGCCACACCCACCTGCTGTTCGCCGGCGACCGCACCGACGAGTTCACCGCCCGCACGAACGGCGAGCCCTACGCCGCGGGCGGCATCGCCGTCACCGTCGACGCCACCCGCGCCGCCACCGACGACGAACTCCGCACCAACCTGCGCCGCCACCTCGACGAAGCCGCGTGGAACGGCACCACCTGCGTCGAGACCAAGACCGGGTACGGGCTCACCGTCGCCGACGAACTCCGCGCCGCCCGCATCGCCGCCACCGAAGCCGACGACGTCACCTTCCTCGGCGCGCACCTCGTGCCGCCCGGCGAAGACCCCGACCGCTACCTCGACCTCGTCCGCGGCGACATGCTCGACGCCGTCGCACCCCACGTGCGCTGGTGCGACGCGTTCTGCGAACGGGGCGCCTTCGACGCCGAGCAGACCCGGCGGGTGCTGCGCGCCGCCGCCGACCGCGGACTCGGGCTGCGCGTGCACGGCAACCAGCTCGGGCCCGGACCCGGCGTGCGGCTCGCCGTCGAACTCGGCGCCGCCAGCGTCGACCACTGCACCCACCTCGAAGCCGAGGACATCGCCGCGCTCGCCGGATCCGGCACCGTCGCCACCCTGCTGCCCGCCTGCGACCTCTCCACCCGGCAGCCGCTGCCGCCCGCGCGGGAACTCCTCGACGCCGGGGCGACCGTCGCGCTCGCCTCCAACTGCAACCCCGGCTCCTCCTACACCACGTCCATGGCGTTCTGCGTCACCACCGCCGTGCTCCAGATGCGGATGACCGTGCCCGAAGCGATCCGCGCCGCCACCCTCGGCGGGGCGCGGGCGCTGCGGCGCGACACCGGCGACGGGGCCGTCGGCGTGCTCCGGCCCGGTGCGCGCGCCGACCTGCACGTCCTCGACGCGCCCAGCGCCTCCTGGCTGGCGTACCGGCCCGGGGTGCCGCTCACGCACGCGGTGTGGCGAGCGGGGGAGCGGGTGCGGTGAGGAAGGGAACCTTCCTGTCACGAGGGCGAGGAAGGGAACCTTCCTGTCACGGGCGCGGTGAAAGGAACCTTCCTGCCACGACGGGCGGAAGGGAAACCTCGCTGCCACGGATGCGGTGCGGGGACCTTCCTGCCATCCGTGGGATGACGGGAACCTTCCGGTCATCCCGGAGCGGGGGAGGGGCTCAGTCGTCGTCCGCGTCGTCGCGGGCGAGGAAGGTCGCGAGGCGCTCGGTCGCGTCCTCGAACGCCGGGTTCAGGTCCACGAAGACCCGCATCCGGTCCGCGACCCACGCCAAGGTCACCTCGTCGTCACCGCGACGCTCCTCGAGCTCCTCGATGCCCCGGTCGGTGAAGTACACCGTCTCCTCCTCCACGTGCGAACCGGCGGCAGCGCACCGCCGGAGCTGACAGCAAGGGAACCTTACTGTCACACGTGGCAGGAAGGTTCCCTTCATCGCACCCCTCCGGGCGCGCAAAAAACGGGCCGCCGGTTCCCGGAGGAACCGACGGCCCGCGGCAGGCCCGGTCAGCCCGCTTGGGTGGCGGGCCGGACGATCCGTTCGGCTTGTTCGAGCAGGCTCCGCAGCTTCCGCGCTTCGAACGCGCTGATCCCGGTGACCTGAGCGGTCGTGCGGTTCGCCGCAGCGACGCAGACGGTCCGGATCCACTCGGACTGGCTGAGGCCCGCGGTCGCCGCGGCTTCGCGGATCGCCGCTGCCTCCTCGCGGCTCATCCGGAACGAGGTCGACACGTTGAGCGGCTGGGCCACCTCGACCGCGATCTCTTCGGCGTCGTCGAAGTCCGCTTCGAGCTCCTCGCGGTGCAGCTGGTGCCATTCGGCCTCGTCGGAAGCTGCACCATCGTGCGGGTCCCGGGTCATGTCGCCTCCCAAGCCGTGATCGGACGAACGGTCGAGGACGGTTCGTCGTAGGCGATGGCCACCAAGATCGGGCGGCCGCCGCGCGTGCGGCCGAGCAGGAGGTGCGACGCGGCCCTGGCTCGCTTGTTCCGAGCCACCTTCGTCGGGTTGGAGATCGCCTGGTCGATCTCGTCCGCCGAGACGCCGTGGCGGGTGGCGTGTCCAGATTCGCGTCATCCCACTCGATCGACTCGATCCGCATGGCCGATCAATGTATTACGCAGGTTAGTTCGCGTATTACGCGGTGGCAAGATGGGGAACGTCGCCCTCGGACGATGAAGGGAACCTTCCGGTCACCACTGGCAGGAAGGTTCCCTTCATCGCACCCCTCCGGGCGCGCAAAGAACGGGCCGCCGGTTCCCGGAGGAACCGACGGCCCGCGATCGTGCGCAAGGATCAGGCGAAGGCGTTCTGCACCACTTCGGCCTGCTCCACGTCGTGCACGGCCTTGAGACCGGTGGCCGGGGCGGCCATCGGACGCCGCGACACGCGCTTGAGCCCGCGCATCCGCTCGGGGAACAGCTCCGGCAGCGCGAGGCCGAGGAACGGCCACGGGCCCTGGTTCGCCGGTTCTTCCTGCGCCCACCGGATGTCGGTGGCGTTCGGGTAGCGCTCCAGCAGCGCGCCGAGCTTGCGGTGCGGCAGCGGGTACAGCTGCTCGAGCCGCACCAGGGCCGTGTCGGTGTGGCCCTGCTTCTCCTTCTCGGCGGCGAGGTCGTAGTAGAGCTTGCCGGAGCAGAACACGATCCGACGCACCGCCGACGGGTCCGGCTGCGCCGGGTCGTCGATCACCGAGGTGAACTTGCCCTCGGTGAAGTCGGAGACGGAGCTCGTCGCGGCCTTCATCCGCAGCATCGACTTCGGCGTGAACACCACCAGCGGACGGTGGATGCCGTCCAGCGAGTGCCTGCGCAGCAGGTGGAAGTAGTTCGCCGGCGTCGACGGCAGCGCCACCGTCATCGACCCCTCGGCGCACAGCTGCAGCCAGCGCTCGATGCGGGCCGAGCTGTGGTCGGGGCCCTGGCCCTCGTGGCCGTGCGGCAGCAGCAGCACCACGTCGGAGCGCTGCCCCCACTTCGCCTCACCGGACGAGATGAACTCGTCGATGATCGACTGGGCGCCGTTGAAGAAGTCGCCGAACTGCGCCTCCCACAGCACCAGCGCGTCCGGGTTGGCCACGGAGTAGCCGTACTCGAAGCCCATCGCCGCGAACTCGGACAGCGCCGAGTCGTAGACGAGGAACTTCGCCTGGTCCTCGCCGAGGTTCTGCAGCGGGGTGTACTCGGTGCCGTTCTTCCGGTCGATGAGCACCGAGTGCCGCTGGCCGAAGGTGCCGCGCCGCGAGTCCTGGCCGGTGAGCCGCACCGAGCGGCCCTCCATCGCCAGCGACCCGAACGCGAGCAGCTCGCCGAAGCCCCAGTCGATCTCGCCTTCGCGGGCCATCTTCGCGCGCCGCTCCAGCACCGGCTTGACCCGCGAGTGCGGGGTGAAGCCCTCGGGCAGGTCGACGTGCGCGTCGGCGATCCGCTCCAGCGTGGCCGGGGAGATCGCGGTGACCAGCTTCGTCGGCACCTGCTGCTCGGACTCCACCGAGGGGCTGGGCTCCGGCGGGTGCTTCTCCAGCTCGCGGACCTCGTTGAACACGTGCTCCAGCTGGGAGGCGTAGTCCTTGAGCGCCTTCTCGGCTTCTTCGACGGTGATGTCGCCGCGGCCGATGAGGGACTCGGTGTAGGTCTTGCGGACGCTGCGCATCTTGTCGATCGCGTCGTACATCGACGGCTGCGTCATCGACGGGTCGTCGCCCTCGTTGTGCCCGCGGCGGCGGTAGCACACCATGTCGATCACGACGTCCTTGCCGAAGGCCTGGCGGTACTCCACGGCCAGCTTCGCGACCCAGACGCACGCCTCGGGGTCGTCGCCGTTGACGTGGAACACCGGCGAACCGATCATCTTAGCCACGTCGGTGGAGTACTTGCTGGACCGCGAGTGCTCCGGGGCGGTGGTGTAGCCGACCTGGTTGTTCACGATCACGTGCACGGTGCCGCCGGTGCGGTAGCCGCGCAGCAGCGACAGGTTCAGCGTCTCGGCGACCACGCCCTGACCGGCGAACGCGGCGTCGCCGTGCAGCAGCACCGGCAGCACCGTGAAGCCTTCCTGGCCCTTGTCCAGGATGTCCTGCTTGGCGCGGACGATGCCCTCCAGCACCGGGTCCACGGCCTCCAGGTGCGAGGGGTTCGAGGTCAGCGACACCTTCGTCTCGCCGTCGCCGAACATGCGGAAGTACTTGCCCTCCGCGCCCAGGTGGTACTTGACGTCACCGGAACCGTGCGCCTGGCCCGGGTCCAGATTGCCCTCGAACTCGCGGAAGATCTGCGAGATCGGCTTGCCGACGATGTTCGCCAGCACGTTCAACCGGCCGCGGTGCGGCATGCCGATGACGACCTCGTCGAGGTCCGCGGCGGCCGAGGAGTCCAGCACCGCGTCCAGCAGCGGCACCACGGTCTCGGCGCCCTCCAGCGAGAACCGCTTCTGCCCGACGTACTTGGTCTGCAGGAACGTCTCGAACGCCTCGGCGGCGTTGAGCTTCGAGAGGATGTACTTCTGCTCGGACTGCTCCGGCTTCTCGTGCGGCTTCTCGACCCGGTTCTGCAGCCACTCGCGCTCGTCCGGCTCCAGGATGTGCATGTACTCGACGCCGACGGTGCGGCAGTACGAGTCGCGCAGCACGCCCAGCACGTCGCGCAGCGACATCCGCTCCTTGCCGGCGAACCCGCCGACCGCGAACTTCCGGTCCAGGTCCCACAGCGTCAGGCTGTGCGAGAGGACGTCGAGGTCCTCGTGCCTGCGCTGCCGGTAGTTCAGCGGGTCGATGTCGGCCATCAGGTGACCGCGGGTGCGGTAGGCGTCGATCAGCTCCAGCACCCGGGCGGTCTTGTCGACCGCGCCCTCCGGGATGTCCTGGGTCCAGCGGATCGGCTCGTACGGGATGCGCAGCGACGAGAAGATGTCGTCGAAGAACTTGTCCTCGCCCAGCAGCAGCTGGTGCACCTTGCGCAGGAAGTCACCGGACTCGGCGCCCTGGATGACCCGGTGGTCGTAGGTCGAGGTCAGCGTCACGATCTTGCTGATGCCCATGTCGACCAGGGACTTCTCCGACGCGCCCTGGAACTCGGCCGGGTAGTCCATCGCCCCGACGCCGATGATCGCCGACTGGCCCTTGGTCAGCCGCGGCACCGAGTGGTTCGTGCCCGACGGGCCCGGGTTCGTCAGCGAGAACGTGGTGCCCGCGAAGTCGTCCGCGGTCAGCCCACCGGTGCGGGCCTTGCGGATGATGTCCTCGTAGGCCTGCCAGAACTGCTGGAAGGTCATCTCCTCGCAGCCCTTGATGGAGGCAACGACGAGGTTGCGCGAGCCGTCCTTGGCGGGCAGGTCGATCGCGAGACCGAGGTTCACGTGCTCCGGGGTGACCGCCGCGGGCTTGCCCTTGGCGTCCTCCCCGTAGTGGCGGTTCATGTTCGGGTAGTCCCGCATCGCCCGCACCAGCGCGTAGCCGATGAGGTGCGTGAACGAGACCTTGCCGCCCTTGTTCCGCTTCAGGTGGTTGTTGATCACGATGCGGTTGTCGAACAGCAGCTTCGCCGGGACCGCCCGCACGCTCGTCGCGGTCGGCACCTCCAGCGACTGCTCCATGTTCTTGGCGATCGCCGCGGCCGCACCGCGCAGCGGCTTCGTCTCCTCACCCGCACCGGAGCTCTTCACCGGAGCCGCCTTCGCGGCCTGCTGCGGGGACGGCTTCGGCTCGGCCGCCTTGGCCGGCTTCGGCGCGGGGGCCTGCGCCGCGGCGGCCGGGCGAGCCTGCCCGTTGCCCTCGCTGCGCGTGGCCGTCGCAGTAGTCGTTCCCGACACCGTTGTCGTCGTCGCGGTCGACCCGGCTCCTGCCGCGGCGGTGGAGTTGTCAGCGGCTACCGAGACCGAGGTCGCCTGCCCCGGCTTGTAGTCGGCGAAGAACTCGTGCCACGCGGAGTCCACCGAAGCGGGATCTTGGAGGTACTGCTCGTACATCTCCTCGATCAACCACTCGTTGGGGCCGAACTGTGACGCAGGGCTGCTGCTGGACACGGCTGGCGTTCGCCTCGATCCATCTGCTCGTGATGTACACACACTCAAGTACCAGGCTAGCGGTCCGTTTAGTGCGGTTGGCACACAGTGCGGGCCTGGTGGAGAAGAGCTCGGTCACAGGATCGATCAGGAAAGTCCCTCACCAGGCAAACATGACCCGTTCGGGCGTGGTCCTCGATCACTGGCATCCGTACTATGCGCCGACTCGCCGCCCGTGCTCCGGTCGGCCTCCGCCCCGTCTGTCGCCTGCGGACGGCACAACGTTTCGGTCACGACCGCTGTTCTCGCCGTTCGGGACGACCCGGTCCGACCGGCGAGAACAGGTGACGCGGCGTGCCCGGGCCCACCCGTGCGGTGAGCACGTCAGGGGGAGGTGCGAAGCGGGTCCTGCGCCGAGTCACCGGGCCGCACCGGCTCGTGATCGGGCCCGCCCGGCCCCGGCGCATGATCACCGGCCCGCCACAGCCGCGCGTAGTGGCCGTCCCGCGCCAGCAGCTCCGCGTGCGCACCGTCCTCCACCACGCGGCCGCCGTCGACCACCACGATCCGGTCCGCCCGCGCCGCCGTGCCCAGCCGGTGCGCCACCACGAACGTCGTGCGCCGCGCCGCCAGCCGATCGCTGGCCGACACCACCAGCGACTCCGTCGCCGGATCCAGCGCGGCCGTCGCCTCGTCCAGCAGCAGCAGGTCCGGCCGCACCAGCTCCGCCCGCGCCAGCGCCACCAGCTGCCGCTGGCCCGCCGACAACTCCCGGCCGCGCTCGCCGACCTGCTGGCGGAACCCGCGCCGCAACATCGCGATCCCCGGCAGCGCACCCACGTCCCGCGCCGCCGCCTCCACCTCCGCGTCCGACGCCGACGGCCGCCCGTAGGCGATGTTCGCGGCCACGTCCCCCGCGAACAGGTAGCCCTCCTGCGGGACCACCGCCAGCCGGTGGTGGAACCCGGACAGCTCGTAGCGGCGCACGTCCACCCCGTCCACCAGCAGCTCGCCGTCCGTCACGTCGTAGAACCGGGCCAGCAGCTTCACCAGCGTCGACTTCCCCGCACCCGTCGGGCCCACCAGCGCCACCGTCGTCCCCGGCTCCACCCGCAGCGACACTTCCCGCAACGCGTCCCGCTCCGCACCCGGGTAGCGGAACGACACCGACCGCAGCTCCACCGCGCCCGCCAGCCGGTCCGGCACCGCCACCGGCGCCGCGTCCTGCGGCACCGACGTCGGGGTCCGCAGCAGATCTCCGATGCGGCGCAACCCCACCCGCGCCTGCTGGTAGCCGTCGAACACGCCCGACAACTGCTGCACCGGCGAGAAGAACATCCCCAGGTACAGCAGGAACGCCACCAGCACCCCCGCGGTCAGCTCACCCGAGGCGACCCGCGTCGCGCCCACGCCCAGCACCGCCGCCTGCGCCAGCTCCGACAGCAGCGCCGTGAACGGGAAGTACGTCGCGATGTAGCGCTGCGCCCGCAGCCGCGACCGCCGGTACGCGTCGCTGCGCTGCGCGAACACCTTCGCCGAATAGCGCTCGCGGCGGTGCGCCTGCGCGACCCGCAGCCCCGACACGTTCTCCTGCAGGTCCGCGTTGACCGTGCTGACCCGCTCCCGCGCCTCCGCGTACGCCGTCGACGACACCCGCCGGAAGATCACCGTCGCCACCACCAGCGGCGGCAGCACCGCCAGCGCCACCAGCGCCAGCGACAGGTCCGTCACCAGCAGCGCCACCGCGATCCCCACGATCGTGAACGCGCTCACCACCGCCGTGGCCAAGCCCGTCTGCAGGAACGACGACAACGCGTCCACGTCCGTCGTCATCCGCGTCATGATCCGGCCCGCGAGTTCCCGCTCGTAGTAGTCCAGCCCGAGCCGCTGCAGGTGCGCGTAGCTGCGCACCCGCAGCAGGTACAGCAACGTCTCGCCGGTGCGGGCCGTCACCACCGTCTGCACCTTGATCACCAGCCAGCTCACCAGCACGATCACCGCGCCGACCGCCGTCACCAGCCACAACGTCCCCGGATCCCGCGCGTCCACCCCGCCGTCCACGCCGTGGCGCACCAGTGACGGCAACGCGACCGACCCCAGCGCGTCCGCCGCCACCAGCAGCACCGTCAACGCCAAGCCCCACCGGATCGGCCGCAACAACCGCGCCAACCGGAACCCCGGATCGGGCGCCGTCGCGTCCACCCCGGACAGCCGCGGCGCCGCCACCGCCGGCGGCAGCGCGCGCAGGCCCTCCGCCAGCTCCGGGGTCAACGGCGTCGCCGCACCCGAACCGCCGCGAGTGCCGCGCACCCCGCCCGGCACCGCCACCGCGCGCGTCCGCTCCGGTTCCTCCGCCGCCGGCCACAGCTCGGCGGTCGGGGCCGCATCGGCCGGCACCGGATCCGGCTCCGCCGCACCCGCCGCGTCGATCTCCTCCCCGGGGCCGGCCAGCAGCGAGCGGAACAACCCGCACCGCTCCCGCAGCTCCTCCTGCGTGCCCACGTCCACGACCCGGCCCGCGTCCAGCACCGCGACCCGGTCCGCCAACGCCAACGTCGACCGGCGGTGCGCGATCAACAACGTCGTGCGCTGCGCCGTCACCGACCGCAAAGTGTCGTGGATCGCCGCCTCCGTCGCCGGATCCACCGCCGACGTCGCATCGTCGAGCACCAGGATCCGCGGATCCGACAGCAGCGCCCGCGCCAACGCCACCCGCTGGCGCTGGCCACCCGACAACGTCAGGCCCCGCTCACCGACCAGCGTCCCGTAGCCCTCCGGCAGCGCCGCGATGAAACCGTGCGCCTCCGCCGCGCGCGCCGCCGCCTCCACCTCCGCGTCCGTCGCGTCCGGGCACCCGTAGGCGATGTTCCCGCGGATCGAATCCGAGAACAGGAACGCCTCCTCGAACACCACGCCCACCGCCGAACGCAGCGACTCCAGCCGCAGGTCCCGCACGTCGTGCTCGGCCCCGCCGTCCGCCGCGCCGATCCGCACCGCACCGTGCTGCACGTCGTAGAACCGCGGCAGCAACAACGACACCGTCGACTTGCCCGACCCCGCCGGACCCACCAGCGCCACCGTCTCGCCCGGCTCCACCAGTAGCGATACGTCCCGCAACACCTGCTGGTCCCGGGTGTAGCCGAAACCGACCCCGTCCAGCCGGACCCGCAGCGGCACCTCCGGCAGAGCCACCGCACCCGGCCGGTCCCGCACGTCCGGCCGCGAATCGATCAGGTCCGTGATCCGCTCCATGCCCGCCCGCGTCAACTGGCCCTGCACCAGCACGCTCGCCATCATCCGAGCCGGGCCGCCCAACATCGCCACGTACGCCGCGAACGCCACGAACGTGCCCAGCCCCACCTGGCCGTGCAGCGCCATCCAACCGCCGAGGCCCAACACCCCCACCTGGCCCGCCGCGGGCAGCACCGACAAGCTCGCCTGCGGGAGCGACGTCATCCGCGCCGTGCGCAGCCGCTCCGCGAACAACCGGCGCGCACCCGACTCCAACCGGGCCACCTCGCGGGCCTCCTGGCCGAAGCCCTTCACCACCCGGACTCCGGACACCGTCTCCTCGACGTGCTGGGCGATGTCCGCCGCCCGCTGCTGCGCCGACCACGTCGCCGGGAACAACCGCTTCTTGCTGCGCGCCGACACCGCCGCGATCAACGGCACCACCACCAGCACCACCGACGTCAGCAGCGGCGACAACCACACCATCGCCACCAGCGCGAACGCCATCAGCACCACGGTCCCGGCCGCCAGCGGCACCATCGACAGCAGCGCATTCACCAGCTGCAGATCGCTGATCGCCCGCGACGCCACCTGGCCCGTGCGCAACGCGTCCTGCTTGCCGCCGTCCAAGCGCTGCACCGAGCCGAACACCGCGCGCCGCAGGTCGTGCTGCACGTCCAGCGCCAACCGGCCCGCCGAATAGCGGCGCACGAACGCCGCCCCGAACCGGAACACCCCCAGCCCCGCCAACGCCGCCGCGAACCACCACAACCGATCGGTGCCGCGCGCCACCGCGTCGTCCACCGCCGCCTTCGTGATCAGCGGGACCAGCGCCTCCAAGCCCACCGCCGCCACCGACGCGCCCAACGCCAGCAGCATCGCGACCGGGTGCCGCCGGCAGGCGGCGAACAATCGGCGGATCCAACCAGGACGGGAACATTCGCTGCCGGAGTCGCTCACCAGGCCAGGTTAGGTGCCGGGGACGACGGGGATCCGGGGGCGCGGCGGCGGCGCACCGGCGCTCACCTGAGCGAGGAAGGGAACCTTCCGGTCATCGACGTGAGGAAGGGAACCTTTCGATCACAGGCGCGAGCAGGGGAACCTTCCGGTCACGGGTGGGAGGAAGGGAACCTTTCGATCACAGGCGCGATGAAGGGAACCTTCCTGCCACCGCCCCGCACGAAAGAGGGGACCTCCCCACCCGAGCAGGAAGATCCCCTCCGATCGAACAGCGCCACCTCAGGTGATGTCGCGCCGCCCGCTGAAGTACCAGCCGCCGAGGACGAACAGCGCCGCGTACCCGGCGAAGGTCAGCATGCTCAGCCACCACGGATGCCCGTAGGACCCGCCGAAGACGAAGTGCAGCACCTCGAACAGCCCTTGCGGCACGTACTGCTCGTCGGGCCCGGCGGTGGCGCTGATGAAGATCGGCACGGCGAGGTTGCCGACGATCCCGCTGCCCGCGGCCCCCGGCAGGTAGGCGCTCACCCCGGACGCGTCGGAGCCGACGAGGAACAGGTCGACGATGAACTCGAACACGAACTTGTAGACCAGCAGCACGATGATCACGATCACCGGGTTGGCGACGAGGGCGCCGAACCCGACGCCGAGCAGCGTCCACAACACCATCGCGAGGAGCCCGGCGGCGCACACGATGAGCCAGTCCGGACCTTCGCCGAACCCGTCGAGCCCGGCGCCCGCGATCGCGCCGAGGCTCGCCGACAGCACGTTGACCAGCCCGTACAGCAGGCCGAGGTTGGTGTAGGCGATGAGCTTCGCCCCGAGCACCGCCCCGCGCGGGTTGCCGGTGAGGTACGTGGTGGTGATGCTCTTGTTCCGGTACTCCCCGGCGAACGCCAGCGCCCCCACCAGGCCGGCGAAGATCGTGCTGAAGTTCGTCGACATCGACATGGTGAGCAGGCCCAGCGGCAGCGGCCGCCCGATCTCCTGCTCGATCGAGGACATGTAGCCGAACCCGGTGCCCATCCAGCTGGCGCCGAAGCTCAGCAGCGCCACGGGGATGAGCAGTGCCCACCACAGGTTGGTGGTGAAGAGCTTCCGGAACTCGGACTTGACCAGGCCGTCCATCAGGCGCCACCTCCGAATCCGCCGTGCTGCTGGTACGGGTTGGGGCCGCCGGGCGGTGCCCAGCCACCGGTGCCGGGTGGCGGACCGCCGGGCGGGTGCTGGTTGCCGACGTACTGGCCGCTGGTGAGCTGGAAGAACAGCCGTTCGAGGTCGACCTGCTCCTCCTGGATCCCGTAGACGGCGACCCCGGCCTGCAGGGCCAGTTCGGCCACCGACCGGGAGTCGGAGCCGGTGACGGCGATCCGCCCGTCGGGCAGCGGTTCGACCGCCAGCCCGGCCGCCTGCAGCGCGTTCACCAGCGCCTGCGGATCACCGGCCTGCACGAGCACCCGGTTGCGCTGCTGCGCTCGCAGCTGGTCCAGGTCGCCGTTGTAGACGCACTCGCCGCGGCTCACGATCACCACGTGGTCGACGGTGTGCTCCATCTCGCGCAGCAGGTGGCTGGAGACGAGCACGGTGCGCCCGGACGCGGCGAACGACTTCAGGAAGCCGCGCAGCCACGCGATGCCCTCCGGGTCGAGCCCGTTGGCGGGTTCGTCCAAGATCAGCACCTGCGGATCGCCGAGCAGCGCCGTGGCCAGCGCCAGCCGTTGCCGCATGCCCAGCGAGAACCCGCCCGCGGCCCGGTTCGCGGCGCCGGTCAGCCCGACGAGGTCCAAGGCGTGGTCGACCTGCTGGTCGGGCACGTTCATCGCCGCCGAATAGCAGCGCAGGTGGTTGCGCGCCGTGCGGGACGGGTGGAAGCTCTGCGCCTCCAGCACCGCCCCGACCACGGTGGCGGGGTTGCGCAGCTGCGCGAAGGGCACCCCGTTGACGGTGGCGGTTCCCGACGTCGGGTTCACCAGCCCCAGCACCATGCGCAGCGTCGTCGTCTTGCCGGATCCGTTCGGGCCGAGGAACCCGGTCACCACACCGGGGTGAACGGCGAAGCTGAGGTCGCGGACCGCGCTGACCGGCCCGAAGTTCTTGCTCAGGTTCTGCACCAGGATCCGGCCGCTGCCGTCGTGCACACGCTCCTCCATCGTCGCTCGGCCCCGCCGGGTGCTCGCGAGCGCGGGACGCGGACGATCACGCTCGGGCGCGGGGCCGGTCCCATCCTGCCTGACCGGCCCGCCCCGACAGGGAGGAGTTCGGAAATCAACCGGTCCCGTGCTGCGGCCAGGCGATGGGCCGTTCCGGCCCGGGCCGGCGCGCTGCGGTGGGCCGGCCGTCCTCGGGGCGGGGGGAGCGGTGGTGGCGGACCGGCGCGCTGCTCGGCCAGCGGCCGGTGGGCTGCCGCCCCTCGGCGTCCGGGTCGGGCTCGTCCGCCGGGCCGTGGCGGCCGGTCGGGGCGGCGGGCGCGGTGCGGTCGCCGATGAGGCCGCGGTGCACCATCAGCCACGACTCGCACGGCCAGCTGCGGCTGCGCACCGCGCCGGAGCAGGCGGGGCAGCGGCCGTCGGCATCCGGGTGGTGGGCCTCCAGCAGGGCCCGGAGCCCGCTGGTGAGGCGGTGCAGCTCTGACCTGGCGACCGGTAACAGCTCCTCGGTGCCGCCTTCGATGGCCACCCGCTCCAGCCGGGCCAGCCGGTCCAGGACGGCCTCCCGCATCTTCGCGTCGTCCACGTGCCACTCCCCGCGTCGTACGGTCATCGCGCGCGCTGATCGGGGCGGAGAACGCGGGCCCCGGTGGCGCCCGCGACGAGCACCGCCGCAGATCGCCGCGGCTTGGCGCACTCCCATCGGCAGCTCACCCGGCCGACTGCACCGAACTCACTCGGTCGAGTGGACTTCCGGTTGTGGCGGGGAACCGGGCGTTCGTCACGCTGCGCACGTCGGAAATCAAGCGTTCGTGTCCTACACTGGGACCTGGCGGCCTGCTCCCGGTGACCCCCAGGCCGGTTGAGCGGGCCGCCCTCTAACCCCTTCCGGGGTCTTCTCACCTCCGCGAGTGAAACTCGCCGGTCTCGCCGCGCAGTGGTCTCGGATGGTCTCGCGGTTGCGGATCCGCTCAGACCAGCACCGCGTCCGGGGCCGTGCTCGGCAGCCCGTGCGCCAGCGCCACCGCCTCGCTCACCAGCAGCCCGCCGTGCGCGTTCAAGCCCCTGGCCAGCGCCGCATCCGCCCGGCACGCCGCCCGCCAGCCCTGATCGGCGATCCGCAGCACGTACGGCAACGTCACGTTCGTCAACGCGTACGTCGAGGTGTTCGGCACCGCGCCCGGCATGTTCGCCACGCAGTAGAACACCGAACCGTGCACCCGGAACGTCGGATCCTCGTGCGTCGTCGGCCGCGAATCCTCGAAGCACCCGCCCTGGTCGATCGCCACGTCCACCAGCACGCTGCCCGGCTTTGACCGCGCCACCAGCTCGTTCGACACCAGCTTCGGCGTCTTCGCACCCGGCACCAGCACCGCGCCGATCACCAGGTCCGCCGCCCGCACCGCCGACTCCACCGCGTACGCGTTCGACGTCACCGTGCGGATCGCGCCCCCATGCGCCGCGTCGATCTCCCGCAGCCGGTCCACGTCGGTGTCCAGCACCTGCACCTGGGCGCCCATGCCCGACGCCACCCGCGCCGCGTTCAACCCGGCCACCCCGCCGCCGATCACCACCACCCGCGCAGGCGGTACTCCGGGCACGCCGCCCGGCAGCACACCGCGACCACCCTGCGGGGTCAGCAGCGCCTGCGCGCCGACCTGCGGGGCGAGCCTGCCCGCGACCTCGCTCATCGGCGCCAGCAGCGGCAACCCGCCGCGCGCCGTCTGCACCGTCTCGTAGGCGAGAGCCGTCACCTCGGCGCGCAGCAACTCGTCCGTCAACTCCGCCGACGCCGCCAAGTGCAGGTAGGTGAACAGCACCTGGCCCGCCCGCAGCCGCGGGAACTCCTCGGCCACCGGCTCCTTCACCTTCAGCACCAGCTCGCCCTCGGCCCACGCGTCCGCCGCGGACGGCACGATCGTCGCGCCCGCCGCCGCGTAGTCCTCGTCGGGTATCGACGAACCGAGCCCGGCGCCGGCCTCCACGAACACCGCGTGCCCCCGCGCGGCCAGCTCGTGCACCCCTGCCGGGCCCCCCGCCACCCGGTACTCGTGGTTCTTCACCTCACGCGGCACTGCGACCTTCACCCGGTCCGCCTCCCGACCCCACGACCGAACACCGACCCCAGCATCATCCGCCCGGCGCCCGCACCCCGCCGCGAGGAAGGGAACCTTCCTGTCACCGGTGACAGGAAGGTTCCCTTCCTCGCTGTGATCCGGGCGGCTGGGCGTTGACACCCGCCCACGTCCGTTTATCGTTGCCGGGCACGACCACAACCGCACAGCGCCGCAGAACCCGAGCGGGAGAGACCCTGCGCAACGCAGGGCGCCGAAGGAGCAAACCCTCCCCGCAAAACTCTCAGGCACCCATGACCGCTCGGGCGAGGCCACTCTGGAAAGCGCGCGCCCCGGCGCCGCACCCACGGTGCAAGCCGCGAACCACCGCGGCGAAGCTCTCAGGTCCCGAAACAGAGGGGGAGGCCCGCGAACCCAGGGCACACCCGTGCCCGCGATGGTGAGGAGCCTCCATGTCCCTGCCCGAACGGCTGCGCTACACCGAAGAGCACGAGTGGATCGAGGACCGCGGCGACCTGGTGCGCATCGGCATCACCCCGTACGCGGCCCAAGCGCTCGGCGACATCGTCTACGTGCAGCTGCCCGAGGTGGGCGAGCGGATCGAATCCGGCGCCTCCTGCGGTGAGCTGGAATCGACCAAGTCCGTCAGCGACCTGTTCGCGCCCGTGACCGGCGAGGTCGTCGCCGTCAACGCGGCCGCCGCCGACGACCCCGCGGTGATCGGCTCTGATCCGTTCGGCGAGGGCTGGCTGCTCGAAGTGCGTGCCGAGCAGACCGGTGCTGTGCTCACGGCCCAGGAGTACGCCCAGTTCACCGGTGGTGAGTAGGCCGGGGCTGAGGGGGGCGGAGCTGTGACGATCAGCGTCTTCGACCTCTTCTCGGTGGGCATCGGCCCGTCGAGTTCGCACACCGTCGGCCCGATGCGGGCGGCGCGGATGTTCACCGCGCGGCTGCAGGACGACGGTCTGCTCGGTCAGGTCGACAAGGTGAAGGCCGAGCTGTTCGGTTCGCTCGGCGCGACGGGGCACGGCCACGGCAGCCCCAAGGCGGTGCTGCTCGGCCTGGAAGGGCACGACCCGGAGACGGTCGACCCGGCCGCCGTCGCACAACGGGTGGAGACGATCCGCGCCGACGGCAGGTTGTTGCTGGCGGGGGAGCGCGACATCCGGTTCTCGGTGGACCGCGACCTGGTGATGCACCGGCGCAGGTCGCTGCCGCTGCACCCCAACGGGATGCGGTTCGCGGCGTTCGGCGCAGGTGGGGAACTGCGGTCCGCGGTGTACTACTCCGTCGGCGGCGGATTCGTCGTCGACGACGAGGCCGCCGGCACCGACCGGATCAAGCCGGACGAGACGCCGGTGCGCCACCCGTTCCGCACCGGCGACGAACTGCTCGCCCGGGTCGCCGAATCCGGCTCCCGGATCAGCGACGTCATGTTCGACAACGAGCTGTCCTGGCGCTCCGCCGAGGACGTCCGCGCCCGGCTGCTGCACATCTGGTCCGTGATGCAGGAGTGCGTCGACAACGGGTGCCGCAACGACGGGGAACTTCCCGGCGGGCTGCGGGTGAAGCGGCGCGCCGCCGCGCTGCGGGCGAACCTCGGCGAGCAGGACGACGCCATGGAATGGCTCACCCTGTTCGCGCTCGCCGTCAACGAGGAGAACGCGGCAGGCGGACGGGTCGTCACCGCGCCCACCAACGGTGCCGCCGGCATCGTTCCCGCGGTGCTGCACTACTACGTGCGCTTCGTGCCGGGGGCGAACGAGCAGGGCGTCATCCGGTTCCTGCTCGCCGCCGGTGCCATCGGGGTGCTGTTCAAGGAGAACGCGTCGATCTCCGGCGCCGAGGTCGGCTGTCAGGGCGAAGTCGGTTCGGCCTGCTCGATGGCGGCCGCCGGGCTCGCCGAGGCGATGGGCGCGACGCCGTGGCAGGTGGAGAACGCCGCCGAGATCGCGATGGAGCACAACCTCGGCCTCACCTGCGACCCCATCGGCGGGCTGGTGCAGATCCCGTGCATCGAGCGCAACGCCGTCGCCGCGGTCAAGGCCGTCACGGCGACGCGGATGGCGCTGCGCGGCGACGGCAGCCACTTCGTGTCGCTCGACAAGGTGATCAAGACGATGCGGGAGACCGGGCGCGACATGAAGGTCAAGTACAAGGAGACCGCTCGCGGGGGGCTCGCGGTGAACGTCATCGAGTGCTGAGAGCGCTTCGCCCGCCCGGCGCTCGAAACCGCGCGGGGCGGTGGGAGCAGGGGAACCTTCCTGTCACGTCGCAGGCGTGGACCACCGGCGTGGGTCGATGCGAGCGGGGGAACCTTCCTGTCACCGGTGCGATGAGGGGAACCTTCCTGTCACGCTCGGCCTCGTCCGGAGCCGTGGTGGCCGGTGTGGTGGAGTGCGGCGGTGGTGTTCCGGCGGGCCGCGCGGTGGTGGTTCCGGATGACGGGGAGGTTCCCTTGCAGAATTTAGGATGCGCACAACTCAGTTGCGCGCAACTTGAATTAGGGCTAATGTCGGCCACGTGCAGGAGGCGGGGATGAGCGCGGACTCGGCGCTGTCGCTGGACCAGCAGGTGTGCTTCGCGCTCTACAGCGCGTCGCGCTCCTTCACCAACCTGTACCGGCCGTTCCTCGACGAGCTGGGACTGACCTACCCGCAATACCTGGTGATGCTGGTGCTCTGGGAACACGACTCGCTGGCGGTCAAGGACCTCGGGGCGATGCTCAAGCTGGACTCCGGGACGCTGTCGCCGCTGCTGAAACGGCTCGAAGCGAGCGGACTGGTGGACCGGCGGCGCAGCACCCGCGACGAGCGGTCCGTCGAGATCGGACTGACCGAGCGGGGGCGGGAGCTGCGGCAGCACGCCGAGCAGATCCCGAACCGGGTGCTCGCCGCCAGCGGCATGGAACTCGAGGAGGTGCTGGCGCTGCGCTCCACGCTGCACCGGCTCACCGCCAACGTGGACCAGGCCGCGCACCGCGCCAGGGCCGCCGTCGCCGACGGCGTCCCCATCACCGACGAACTCCTGCGCGGGACCACGACACAAGGAGACTGAGATGGCAGCGTTGTACACCGCCGAAGCGACCGCGACCGGCGAAGGGCGCGGCGGCCGCACCCGCTCCTCCGACGGAGTGCTCGACCTCGACCTGGCGGTCCCGCGCGAGATGGGCGGACCCGGTGGCGACTCCACGAACCCGGAGCAGCTGTTCGCCGCCGGTTACGCAGCCTGCTTCCACAGCGCGCTGCAGCTGGTCGCCCGCAAGGCGAAGGCGAACATCGCCGACTCCTCGGTGACCGCCCAGGTCGGCATCGGCAGCAACGGCGCGGGCGGGTACGCGCTCGAGGTCACGCTGTCGGTCAGCCTCCCCGGCGTCGACCAGGAGCAGGCCCGGCAGCTCACCGAGCAGGCCGACTCGGTGTGCCCGTATTCCAACGCCATCCGCGGGAACGTCCAGATCGACCTCGCGGTCGCCTGACCTCCGCTCGGCGGGGGGGGGGCCCCCCCCGCCGCCGGGGGGCGGCCGGGAAACCAGCCCTCCCAACCAGCGGCCACCGCCCGCCCCGCC